>NZ_SGXU01000306.1:0-519 GCF_005435015.1 Halorubrum sp. SP9 | reverse complement strand
AAATGGGGCGGGCCGAGTATCACGCTGTTTCCGATGACGAGGCGTTGGCTGCCTTCCGTGAACTGAGCGAAGCAGAGGGGATCATTCCTGCCCTAGAACCAGCCCATGCGCTTGCGTTGGCTGCGAAGCTGGCTGAGGAAGATCGCCACGATACACTGCTTGTGAACCTCTGTGGCCGTGGCGATAAGGACATGCAAACGGCTGCGGAGCACTTTGATCTCTCAGACTGAGATTTCTCCCAAAGAACCCGCCGCTGTCCGTTGACTACAGCTGCTTTTCAAAATGGACGAGCTCGTATGATCCGGCGGTTGAGGTCCCTGTCTGTTCATACCCTTGCCCGGCATAGAAGTCAAGCGCGGCCGATTGTCGCGTTGACGTCGTCGCGAGAAGCGTCTCAAAGCCATTAGCAGCAGCTCGCCGCTCAAGCTCACGAAGAATTTGCTTCCCATACCCCCGTCGTTGCTGCGGTGGGGCGACACGCATTCGATGTAGTTCTGCGGCCCCGGGCCTATCTCGTTC
>NZ_SGXU01000305.1:0-523 GCF_005435015.1 Halorubrum sp. SP9 | reverse complement strand
ACCGAAATCGTCCGGAACAGCACGGCTTTCTGGGAACGGAACGCCGAGGACACCGCCGGGTATCCGATCGAATTCCGATTCGTCGACAACAGGTCGGCGGCCGATCAAGCCCTCGTGTACCGAGACGTAACCGAATGTGGCGATATTACGAATCAGTCGCTCAACGGCTGTGCGAATCTCGCCACTGGGTACCGGGGGACAGTGTGGGGGTCCGTCCAGTACAACCTCTCGAATCCCGAACTCGAGTACACGACGACGCACGAACTTGGGCACATGCTCGGGCTCGACCACGACGATCCCCCGGATTACGTCATGAACATCAGCCGGATATCGTGGACCCCGAACACGACGAGGGTCGCGTTCCGCGACGCGGACGGCGGCGACCTCGACGCGCAGACGAAGCAGGAGGCCGTCGAGGCGCTCGACGAATTGACGCGGCGGGACGTCGACGCGATGTACGGGTTCCGCTGGCGGGAGGTTTCGAGCCCCGAGGAGGCCCACATCGTCATCGCCGGTAACGACA
>NZ_SGXU01000304.1:0-524 GCF_005435015.1 Halorubrum sp. SP9 | reverse complement strand
CAGCCAGATGAGCCAGACGACGCCCGCGAGCGAGGCGAACGAGAGGGCGGTGAGGGCGGCGATCCGGACCGCTCGCCACCGGCCCGGCGGGGATATCCCCCAGTCCGGCAGGTCGTACACGGTGTAGAAGACGAACCCGGAGAGCCCGACGATCAGCGCAGATTCGAGCAGCGCTCCCACGTCTCCCCCCTGTAACGCCAGGTGACCGACGCCGAGCCCGGCACAGAGCGTGCCGAGCGCGCCGAACCCGACTCGGGGGGTGACGAGAGAGGCCATCGGGACCCGTACTCCGCCACGAGGCTTATGGGTTTCCCAGCGGGGCGGGCGCGACGGCCGAGATCAGCCGTCGTCGTAGATCATCTCGACCTCGTCGGCGAACCGGTCTAAGATGTTCCGCCGCTTCTTCTTCATCGTCGGCGTGAGCAGGTCGTTCGCCTCGGTGAACTCCTCTTCGACGAGCCGGAACTGCTTGATCTTCTCGTAGGACTCGAACTCCTCGTTCACGCGGTCGACCTCCGTCTGGA
>NZ_SGXU01000302.1:0-532 GCF_005435015.1 Halorubrum sp. SP9 | reverse complement strand
GTCCTCGCGCTCGATGGTCACCCCGGCCGAGGAGAGCTGCTGCGCGATGCGGTTGATGTCCGTCGTGTCCTCGCCGACGGCGGTGACCACGAGGTTCTCCTGCCCGGCGAGGAGCTCTCGGACCTGGATCACCCCCGGGGTCGACAGCGCCTCGTTGGCGAGCGCCGACCGCTTGCTCACGGGGGCCGTACAGGTGAACTGCGTCGTCACCTTCCCGTTCGAGTTCTCGTAGTCGATGTCGGCGTGGTACCCCCGGATGACTCCCTGCTCCTCCAGTCGGTTGATGCGGTTGCGGACCGTCGCGGGGGTGACGTCCACCTCCTCGGCGATCATCGGCGCGGACGTGTCCCTCGCGTTCATCCCCAGGTAGTAGAGGATCCGACGGTCGATCTCGTCGGGGCGGTACGTCATGGCCCCAGCTACTGGCTATCCGGCCAAAGACGTTTTGCCCCTCACACGACGACGCCCCGTGCCCGAGGATCGTTTCGAGAAACGCGGATTCGAAACGACTCAAATACGTATACCGCACTTA
>NZ_SGXU01000301.1:0-533 GCF_005435015.1 Halorubrum sp. SP9 | reverse complement strand
GGTGTCACTGGATGTCGACAAGGCACCCTCCCCCGACTGGCTCTTCGGGAGTTCACTATCCCGGACGCGGGTGAGAACCGGTGTGGCTTCACGGGTGAAACCGACCCGGTCGATCTTGTCTGAGTCGAGTGAGTCAACGTCGTTTTCAGACAACGCTCGTTTGAGTTGCCCAACGGTGTAGCCACCGTCTTCAGGGGTTTCTTGGTCGTGGGCAGCCGACTCTGCGCCCCCGTCGGCCTTGGCTGCTGTGCTGGGTTCCCCGGATGAGGAGTCGGTAAGCGTGTCATCTTTCACCGCGTCGGGGAGACTCGTCTGGAAGATCTCCCATGCGTCGTCAGTCGGACGGTCGACGAACTCTCGCTCGGGGACGAACGGTTCGTAGACCAGTTGCCACTCGTCTTTGAGATCGTCAAGCGTCTGGTAGCGCAGTGGCTCCTCGCCGGCGTAGACAACCCACTCTTGATTGTGCGGGTCGTGACGGGTCCACGCCTCGAAGACGTTCGTCGAACCGTACTTCTCGTCGACGCGGAGGC
>NZ_SGXU01000300.1:0-533 GCF_005435015.1 Halorubrum sp. SP9 | reverse complement strand
AGTTCACCCTCCTGCGTGTGCGCCCACTTGCCCGCGGTGTCAAGTTGCCCGAGCAGGTCAGCCGCACGGGAGGAACTGATGAGGAACTGGATGTACCGACTGTCGAACTGAATTTCCTCATCTTCATCGTCCTCGTCAACAGCGAGCCACTCGCTGTCATCGTCGGCGCGGTCGCCGTCGAACGCACCCATCCCGAGGCTGACACCGAGCGTCTCAACCGTCGGCGGATCAGTAGACCGATCCACGTCGTTGCGCTCCTCGTACGGCGAGAAGTCCGAGGTCGGATCCCCGAGTACACGGAGGTCACGGAAGTCGTTGTCCTCCGTCCACAGTTCGCCTTCGACCAGTTCGGGGCCTTCGACCGTGAGAATCACGTCGTTCCCGTAGTCACGCTCGCCACCCAGTTCGAGGTTGTTCTGTGCGTCGAGGAAGCCATCGCCCGTGTTGAACGGGGCCAGCCCGACGATGCGTTCGAACGTGATGAGACACTCGGGATGACCTTTGACTATCGGAGCATCATATTCTTCATAATC
>NZ_SGXU01000299.1:0-536 GCF_005435015.1 Halorubrum sp. SP9 | reverse complement strand
CTCGAGCATCCGGTCGGCCGGCCGCCGACGCCTCCGGCCGGCTTCGGGACTCTATACGCGATAACGCACGACGCAACCAAAAATGTATGATATACACAATTCTAATGCGGCCGGACGGAACGACCTCGGTCGCGACTCCGTCCCCACATTTCACAGCCAAACGCTACTGTCGCTCATTCATCGAATATATGGAGCGCCGATCTCCGGGAACAGAGGCGAACGGAGAGATGTGCGATCTATCCAATCACACGCCGGTGATCCGCTCGTCGGAACCGAATACGGAGTCGGTCCGACCCCGCGAGGGCGTCGATCTCGGGGTCGCGACCGAGGAAGGAGCCGTTCGTCGATTGACCGCGCGCCGCCCGCGTGGCTTACATGTAGCCGAGGTCGCGCAGGCGCTCCATCAGGTCCTCCTTGTCCTGGGCGCGGCCGGCGCGCTCGGTCGTGTCCTCGAGGTTCTGGAGCCACGCGGGCTCCTCTGTCGTCTTCTCCGTACTGACCTCACTGCCGAGCGAGCGGAACCCGGCGAAGTACTT
>NZ_SGXU01000298.1:0-536 GCF_005435015.1 Halorubrum sp. SP9 | reverse complement strand
GCCCCCCAACCTCCCCCCGCGGTGGACCGTAGAGAATTTACTGAGGGGTTGCCGTACTGCTCACGAGCTAAGCGAACATCCTCCACATCGGAACCTACGTACGTTCACCCGAGTTACCGTTCGACTTCGTTTTCATTGTAATCGATAACTTGGTGTCACCAATTGAAGTTTATTACAGTGTGAGATTTTACTTATATACGAAGTGAGTGCGGCGCAGCGGCTCAGACTGGAATCAATTTTTCCTCGTCAGATAGTCACTGATCCCAGAAGGCTTCGATCCGGTCATCAAGATCAGTAAGCACAGTTGTGAGTACGTCCCGCCAGTCGTCGGGATAATCGGTATCCGCTCCAGGGGTCGATGTATCTGGGGGCGGATGAAAGTGCTTGCGGGTGTTATGATCATTGGGGTGCCGATCCCATCGGCAGTCCCACGAGTTCCCAGTCTGGTACTGCTCAGAATAGTGGATGTTGAAGTCGTCAGTCTCGAACCATCGAATCCGTAGATACGCACGGGTGACCCCGCCTGGATAGAATCC
>NZ_SGXU01000002.1:185890-221222 GCF_005435015.1 Halorubrum sp. SP9 | reverse complement strand
CGGCCTCCGCTTCGCTCCGGCCGCCCGACTCCCTCGCGCGTGCGACTCGCGGCCGTCGCTTCGCTCCGGCCGCTCGCCGGCACGCGCCACCGCGGATCTATTTATAAATAGTCGTCGTCTGCCCGCTCACTCGGTTATAAATCGCTCCCGCTCTTTGCGCGCGAACTCGGTCCCGTACCGCTCCACGAGCGGGGCGTAGGCGTCGCCGAGCGCGCGCATACACGCGCTCGTCGAGACGAAGTCCAGTTCGTCGGCGACCTCGTCCCACGGGCGGCCCTGAAGCACCTTCCGGACGAGCAGGCGCTCCGCGCGGTCGTCGAGGTCGGTCCCCTCGACCAGCGCCGCGAGCGCGAGGTCCCGGAACGCGCCGGGCGCGGTGTCGTACATCCCCGGGCCGACGGAGGCGCCGACGACCGAGCGCCACTCGGTCTCGGTGAGGTCGACCGGGACCGGGGCGGAACAGGCCCGGAGCGCGCCGCGGACCACGTCCGGGTCGACGTCGCGGTGCGCGTCCGAGAGGCCGTCGCGCTCGCGGTCCCGGAGGGCGACCGCGTGGCGGTCCAGGAGGCCGCGGCCGGCCTCGGTCTCCGGGCGGAGCATGACCGCGGAGTACTCGCCCGAGGCGTCGTTCCGGCTCGTCGAGAGGTGAACGGTCCGGTACCCCGCCCGCTCCCAGAAGCGCAGTAACCGCGGCGTCGCGCCGTAGCCGACCGAGAAGTAGTCGACGCCGTCCTCCCCGCCTTTCCGGCTCCCGCCGTCGTCCCCGCCGAACTCCGCGTGGGCCTCGTCGAGCAGCCGCGACCCGAACCCCGCGTCCCGGAGCGCGTGGTGGGTCGCGATCCGGACCGTCCGCAAGCCGCGCGGCGCCGCGGCGGCCTCGTCGCGCAGCTGGCTCGTGAGCACGTCGGGCACCATGTTGCCGCGGACGCGCTCGCCCTCGTACATCCCTCGGCGGGTCGCGGCGTCGAGCCCGCCCTCCCGTGCGAGCAGCGCCACCGCGACGACCCGGCCGTCCGCGACGAGCGCCCGCGCGACGAGGTTCGGCGCGTCCAGCAGCCGCGCCAGGTCGTTCGGCTCGGTCCGGTAGTGCGCGGCGACGAGCAGCCCGAACGCCTCCGAGAGCAGCGTCTCGTCCGCGAGCAGGTCGGCGGGGTCGAGCGCTCGGTAGGTCGCCTCGTCGACCGACGCGTCCGCGACTGCCGCGTCGACCGCCGGCCGGGCGTCGAGCAGGAGCGCGCGCGACGCCCACGCCTCGACGGGGTCGTTTCGCGCGTACCGGATCGGCTCGTCGAGCCGCACGTCGCTGACCGCGAACCGCGAGTCGAGCAGCCGCTCCCGGAACCGGACCGCGAACCCCCGGCCCGCGCCCTCGTAGCCGTGAACCGTCGTACAGAACGCGACCGCGGGCGCGTCGAGGAACCCCTCCAGCAGCCGCACCGGGAGCGCCGCCGCCTCGTCGACGACCGCGGCGTCCGCCTCGGCCGCGGCTTCCGCCGCGGCGGCGGGCGGGAGGAACCGGACGCGGCCGCCGGAGGGCGTTCGGAGGTCGCGCTCGTCGCGGTCGCGGTCGCCGTCGAGACCGCCCCCGTCGTCCCGCTCGCTCGCGGTGGCGTCTCCCCCCGTCTCCGCCGCGATCAGTTCTCGCGCCCGGGCGAACACCTCCGCGGCGTTCCGGAACGCGGGCGCGGTGACGAGCACGTCGGCGCCGTCGAGCGCGAGCGCGCCGGCCGCGAGCCCGGCCGCGCTCGACTTCCCGCGCCCCCGGTCCGACTCGACGACGACGGCCGAGCCGGGGGCGGCGAGCGATTCGAACGCCCGAAGCGCCCGCGCCTGATCGCCCGTGAGACAGGCTCGGTACGCGGCCGCGGGGAACGTCGCGTCAGGCGGCGCGCTCGGGGGACCGACGGGCTCGCCGCGCCCCTCGCCCGCGCTCCCGGTGAGTCCGTCGCGCTCGAGCGCGTCACCGTCGGGTCCCTCGCCGAGCGCGACGACCGCGATTCCGGGATGCGTCCGGAGCGTCGAAACCAGGCGCTCGCGGAACCGCCCCGTCACGTCGTCGACCTGGTACGGGGGCACCGCCAGCGAGTCGTCGAAGCGGTCGCGAATCGCCGGCCAGTCGTCGAGCGCGGGCGTCAGGAGGATCAGGAGGCCGCCGCCGTCGACGGCGCCGACCGCCCGCCCGAGCGCGTTCGGAACGAACCGGTCGTGGCAGTCGAGGACGACCGCCTCGCGGGTGCGGCCCAGGAGTTCGTCGGCGCTCCGCGGCCGGTGTTCCTCGAACCGGAACCCCTTCCGCGTCGAGACGATCGAGGCGTCCCCGTCGTCGACCTCGACCGATTCGACCGCGTCGTACGCGGCGTCGATACCGCGGTCGCGGTCGCCCGCGAGCACGAGGACCCGCCGCTCGTTCGTCCGCTCGGCCTCGGCGCGCAGTTCCCGCGTGACCCCCGCGATCATTCGCTCGTCGTTGCCGAGGCGCGGGCATGTGTCTTGCCCTCCGCGTCGTCGCCCCGAGTTTCGAGCCGCCCCGGCGACGCTCCCGCCGCGCCGGCGGAGGCGGGAGGCTTACGGACTCGCGGCGCGTCGCTCCGGACATGACCACGGTCACGCTCATCGGGACTCGACTCGCGGACGTCGGCCGCGAGTTCGTCTACGAGGGTGAATCGGGCGACTGCGAGGGGTGTCCATATCGCAGCCAGTGTCTCAACCTCTCCGAGGGGACTCGCTACCGGGTGACCGGGATCCGCGAGAACGCGCAGACGCTCGACTGCGCGGTCCACGACGCGGGCGTCCGCGCGGTCGAGGTCGAACCCGCCTCCGTCCCCGCCAACGTCCCGTCGGAGCGCGCGTACGCGGGAAGTAAGGTGTCGCTCGCCGGCCCCTGCCCGCACACCGAGTGCCCGAGCCACGGCTACTGCGTCCCCGACGGCGCCGACTTCGACGAGGAGCGCGTCATCGATCAGGTGCTCGGCGACCCGCCCCACGAGACGTGCGCGCTCGACCGGGACCTGACGCTCGTGGAGTTCCGCGCGGAGGAGTGAGCGCCCGGCGGTCGCGGGTTTTCGACCGTTACAGCGACGCGATGGCGTTCAGCGTGATCCGGATCGCGCGCTCGACGTTGTCCTTCGCCTTCGCCGGCAGCTCGTCGTCGGAGTCCGCGCCCTTCTGCGTTCCCGCGACGAGGTTGCCGTCGACGGTACAGATGGCGCCGGCGGCCAGCCCCTTCCGGCGCGCGAGCGCGAAGACGGTCGCGGCCTCCATCTCGACCGCGAGCAGGTTCGCGTCGTTCCAGTCGTCGACCGACTCCTCGTCTTCGTTGTAGAACGCGTCGTCCGAGACGATCGGGCCGACGTGGATCTCTTCGCCGTTGTCCTCGGCCGCCCCGACGAGTCCGGTGAGCACGTCGTAGTCCGGCACCGCGGGATAGTTCGCGGACTCGTATCGCTTGCTCGTCCCCTCCTCTTTGGCCGCGCCGGTCGCGACGACCATGTCGCCGACCTCCATCTCCGACTGGAGCGCGCCGCAGGTGCCGCACCGGACGAACGTCTCGACGCCGACCCGCGAGAGCTCCTCGACCGCGATGGCCGCCGACGGACAGCCGATCCCGGTCGAGCAGATCGTGAGGTCGACCCCCTCGTAGCTCGCGTTGACGACCTTGTACTCGCGGTTCTGCGCGACGACCTCGCTGTCGTCGCACAGGTCCGCGATCCGGTCGACGCGCCCCGGATCGCCCGGGATGACCGCGATTTCGTGGACGTCGCCCTCCTCGACCAGCAGGTGCGGCTGTTTCGCCATACGAGCGGGGACAGCCGCCGCGCGCAAAAACGGACCGGTCGGCACGCGGGGTAGCGGTGCGAGACGGATTTGATATCGCGCTATGAGATTTATAAGCGGGTCTATTTGTGGAAGTTGAGACTACAGCGGGTATAGAAGAGCTGTAATGAGTGGATTTTGCCGATTTGGTCAGCAGAAATTACCTCAATTCTCTCTCAAAGCGGCATTCTTGTTATACTTCCAATCATAAGGACTAATTTTCGAGACATCCAACAGTGTCGCCACTCAGACCGCGCGCTAGCCCAGACTGAGTGTCTCTCTATCCGATTCCAGTCTCCTTCTTCAGCAGCGTCAGTGTGTTATCTGCGTCACCATCGGCGAGTGCTCGTACTTACCAGTCAATGCGACCTGAACGAGCAAGTCGACGGCCCGCCAGATAGAGTACTCGCCTCTCGGCACGGGGCGAGCATCGAGGACGAGTGGAACAGCGTTACCGACCAATGGACTGTAGCCCACTGGTAGGCGTACTCGTCGGTGTTCTGCTTCGTTCCGATGATCTCGCCCTTGTGGCCCGTACGGTCGCCCGTGAAGGGGTCAGCTTCGGTAATGCCGATCGCGACGATGCCTGCGCGAAAGAGCTCCTCCGTCTCTGCGACTTTGCCGATGAGTTGCCGGATCGCTCGTCGATACATCGCTCGAACCTCCGGTATCGGGAGGTCACGTAGGTGGTCGCGGTGAGTATGTCCGAGTGGTGTCCGCTCCCGCGTTGACTCGTAGCTGAAACTCCGAGCACCCTCGTTGGCAGCCAAGTTCTCACGGAGCCCGAGATAGGTCTGTAACCCCCAGTAGGCGTTCTCGTGAATCTCACTCCCGTTACCACGGTCTAGCGAGAGCGCCGGGAAGACAGCGCGGCTGACCTGTTCTATAATCGTCTCTGCCCGGCCCAAGATGCGTTGCTCGTCCGGTGCTGAATCCTCGGCGGCGGTGTCCCGGTAACAGAGCTTCTGCTCAGGGTCGCGTGGAACCGAGATATCTGTATTCTAGGCTTCAATGAAAAGAGTCCGGGCAGTTGTCTCCACCGTCTCGCGAAGGTCGGCGGTAAACCGGGTGTTCCAACTGCGCCACAGCGTCGATTGATCTGGAACCGTCTCTAACCCCAACTGATCGCATACGACTGACGCGTTTCTCAGATAATCAACGAGGGACGTTTGGTGCTCCCAGCCGTGGAGTTCCTTCAGTACAAACATCCGAAAGAGTGTGTCCACCTCGTAGCGGGTTGAGCCCTCGTAGCGGTCGTGGACATTGAATAGGAAGTACGCCATAGGAAGTGAACAGGTGAGCTGCTCAACCGAGCCGTGACTCTTATGACCGGAACCACGTCTCCGAAACCGTCCGAACATCCGATTCTACTCCGGCAAGCGATCTCCGATCATACAACGGCGACGTATCGTAAACTGGCCAGTTGGCGTACGGTCGTCGCGCGATGTATCGAAAAACAGCTCGCCGAGACTCAAGAGTTGGAGCCATCAACAGACGCTGGATAGGTCACGCTCAAGAACGCATTCACATCCCTAGATACGCCGACGTACGGACTACAGAACTCTGTAAGTGCTCTGTACGAGACCCAAACATAGTTTTCCACGGAGCGCCTCGTCTGGTTTGTATCGACCAACTACCTCAACAGCCTGCCACAGTCCGGTTGAAAGAGTCCGCTGAGAGCGCTCTTTCCTCTATTTGGGGGTTGCACGTGTTGCTGTCGCTTTGAACGACGCGACAATATGACGACCCGACTCAAGTTGGAGCCGCTCTCGACTGTCTTCAGTTACAAGAGCATACAGGGGGTCTTCGGCCCCAACATCGACAGAAACCAGCGAAATCACGTCACCGCAGTCGACACTGAGTACGTGCCCGTCGAATCGGTTTCGGGCACTCGTGGCGCTCTCCGTCGGCGTCTCATCCAGATCGTGTAGCGTTACCGTATCAGCACGAAGACTCACCTGTACCGTGTCAGTATCGGCCGGGACGATTGCCCGTACATCTCCAGCAGCGGTGGTTACTGTTCCGAGTTCGCCAGTCCGTGTCACGACGGTCCCGTTTAATACTGCCTCAGTAGTTTCCGCAACTGACGAGTATCCTGTACAAAGCCGCTCAAATCGGGAGAGTAACTTATCGGCGTTTTCAGTGAGAGTACTTCCGCCACCGCCAGATCCTCCGCGCTGCCGTTCAACTAGCGTCCCGAAGGCCCCTTCCAGTTCAGTAATGCGTTGGTGCGAGCGCGAGTACGACCGACCGAGTTCGTCAGCGGCCTTGTGAATCGATCCGATCTCGTCTACAGCTTTGAGGAGTGACGCGTCCTTCTGTGTGAATTCCACACTATCTGCCCGAAGCTGTGCGTCGAAGCTCGCGTCCATACCGGGTCAAGACGGGCAGGGAGGAAAACAATTATGCCGGTGTCGAAATAACGCCGATGTATCAATGACAGAACATCGTACACGACGTGCGTTCCTCGCGAGTAGTGTAACAGCAGCGGCGCTTGGTTTAGCCGGCTGTACTGGTGACGGTGGGAGCGATGGCGGTGGCGACAGTGGAACCCCGACAAGCACACCAATGTCGGACTCTATGACCATCTTCCACGCCGGCTCGCTCGCCCCGCCGTTCTCGGCTGCCGAACCGCAGTTCGAGGATGAGTTCGGCGTTGACGTCACCCGGGAGGCGCAGGGATCCGTGGCATCGACACAGAAAATCACCCAGCAGGGACGGTCGGCAGACGTACTCGGCGTCTCCGATTTCCGGCTCATCCGTAACCGGGTACTCCCGGAATACGGCGACTGGTACGCCATCTTCACGACGAACTCGATGTCGATTCAGTACCGGGAGGACTCCCCCGGCGCGGACGACATCTCGGCCGACAACTGGTGGGAGGTCCTCTCGCGTGACGGCATCACCATCGGACACTCGGACCCGGCGGTCGACCCCGGCGGCTATCGCGCGGTGATGACGCTACAGTTGGGTGCCGAGGAGTTCCAGGGCGAGCGGCTCTACGACGAGGGGACCCTTGACGCCCTGATGAGCAACACGACCGTTCCAACGGGGACCGAGACGAACCTCGAGGGCCAGCTCGAGTCTGGCGAACTCGACTACGTCCTGTACTACCAGTCTATCTCGGCCACCTCCGGGCTGCCGTACGTCGACCTCCAGCCGGAGGTTGACCTCTCGCAGGCGACGAATGAGTACGCACAACACTACGCGAAGGCCGAGGTCGAGACCGACAGTGGCACCTTCACCGGCGCGCCCATCGCGTACGGACTGACCGTCCCGAGCGTCGCCGAGGCCCCTGGCCGCGGCGCACAGTGGGTCGAGTATTTCGGCACCGAGCCGGGTCGGGCGATCCTCGAAGAACAGGGCCTCGTTCCTGTTGATCCCATTGTCGTTCCCGCGAGTTCGGAGGACGCCGTCCCCGACAACGTGATGGGAGTCGCCAGCGCACAGAGTTCTCTCGGGCCACTGGAGCTCTAGTGGGGTCCGTCGCCATTTCATCGATATTTATGCACAACGTGCCCCGCTTCACAGACCATGGCAACGGAGACTGAACGCCGGTTCGAGATCGACGCAGTCGGGCGGACACCACTAGTCGTGGCGTTCGTCGCCGTCCAAGCGCTGGCATTCGCCGCTGCGTACTCGGTCGGCCAGCCGACCTGGTACGCCTACTTCATCGTGGGCAGCACGGCCGTCACCGCGTACGCGCTCGACGGTACCTCATTCACCGTGGCGACAGCGACCGCCGGGAGTCTCCTCATGATCGCCCTGGGGCTGCCCCTGTTCATGTTCGTCGCACGGCAGACTCCTGCACTCGTCATCGAGAAGGCACTGGATCCGGATGTCCACCGCGTACTCTATCTCGGTGTGTATGGTCCATTGTTGGCGGCCGTGCTCAGCCTCCTGTTTGGTGTCCCACTGGCACACCTGCTAGCGAAGGGATTCCCCGGCCAGCCCCTCGTCGAGAGTCTCGTCGACCTCCCCCTTGTCGTTCCCCACTCTGTCGCGGGTATTATCATCCTGTTCGGCTTTGGGAAGAGCGGTGCATTCCCCCAGTTCTCGGTCCTCGGAACGATGGTTGGAATGGTGTTGGCGATGGCGTTCGTCTCGGCCCCGTACGCGGTCAACGCCAGCCGGGAGGCATTCGAGGCCATCGACGACCGCCTTGAGTACGCCTCTCGCATCCACGGCGCTAACAAGTGGGATACGTTCCGGCGGGTGACCGGCCCGCTCGCTGTCCGAGGCATGATCACCGGCGGCGT
This sequence comes from Halorubrum sp. SP9, assembly GCF_005435015.1. NCBI lineage: Archaea > Methanobacteriati > Methanobacteriota > Halobacteria > Halobacteriales > Haloferacaceae > Halorubrum > Halorubrum sp. SP9. The sequence goes on along the minus strand of NZ_SGXU01000002.1, from coordinate 213,150 downwards.
GCTCGCGTGGGCCCGTGCTGTCTCCGAATTCGGTGCCGTCGCGGTGGTTGCCTACTCTGTAGAGTTCTTTTACCCGTTCGCAGGCGAGAAGGTGACCGCCCAACACGCACCCGTCTTCGTGTACAACACGTACCTCCAGGGGGGACTCGAGGAGAGTGGGGCGGTCGCGTTCTTGCTCTTGGCCGTCTCGGCAGCAATCTTCCTCCTCGTCCGCTACCTGACCGACGATGGCACAGCAGGAGGGATGCCATGACCCGGCTCACTGCCGACATCCGCTCGACGTTTACCGCCGACGGTGCGGAACCGTTTACCGTCGATGCCGCAATCGAGGTCGAGTCCAACGAGACCTGTGTAATACTTGGTCCGAGTGGGAGCGGCAAGACGCTGCTGTTAGAGACGATAGCCGGCTTCCACGAGCACAACGGGGTAGTGACGGCGAACGAAACGGATATCACGGGGAAACCGCCGGAGGAGCGGGGATTCGGCTTCGTGTTCCAAGATTACGCGCTCTTCCCGCATATGACTGTCCGGGAGAACGTCGAGTACGGCACCCGGTACCGAGAGTCGTCGCGTGATGCCGCCGAGCTGCTTGATGAACTCGGTGTGGCCCATCTCTCGGAGCGAAACCCACCGACCCTGTCGGGCGGAGAGAAACAGCGGGTTGCCCTCGCCCGAGCGCTCGCGATTTGCCCCTCTGTGATGCTGCTTGACGAACCGCTGGCAGCACTCGATGTCCCGACACAACAGGCCCTGCGAGACGATCTCGCGGATATACTTGACGACGTGACCGCGGTATACGTGACGCACAACCGCACGACGGCCCGCGCTGTCGCCGACCGGATCGTCGTGATGCAGGACGGGCGGGTCGTTCAGCGTGGTACGCCCGAGGACGTGTTCGAACGGCCCGCTTCGCCGATGGTTGCCCGGTTCACCGGGTCGAACGTTATCGACCTCTCGGCGGCGCCCTCGCTACGCCGTATTCTCGATGATGGCATCGGGTCCCAGGCACGCTCCGACGGAAGCGGTCGGAGTCCAATCGATCACGACAGCGATACCGACGCAGCGCCCCAGGTCGCCATCAGACCGGAGGCAATCACACTCGGTGACGCTGACGGCGACCTGTCTGCGACCGTCGAGCGCGTCGTGCGCGAGGATGCAACGAACCGCGTGACGCTCGCGTTCGACGACGTCACTGTTGAAGCGTTCGCTACCTCGCCACCGGTCGTAGGCACAGAAGTCACCCTGTCGTTCCCGCGCGATCGCCTCCACCCCTGTTAGCGGCGCGCCCATTTGGCACGGTAGCCTGTTCAGCCGTTCGTCTCGACCAGTTTGACCGGGTGATGCCAGCGGCATCCGTGTTCGACGTATTGAGAACAGTAGTGCGAGTCGCAACCACTACCGTCGTGTCGTGGTCATGTGCGCTACCGGCTGAGTCGATGGACTATACGGCACTCACGTCGATATATCGGACCGTCGTTCGGAGGAAGTGTTCGTCTCCCGATTCTGCCGATGTCCCTCGAATTGAGGCTGTGACCTCCGACTGCTTGGTCCCCGGTAGGTATCTCTCGGTCGTGAAAGTATACTCTCTATGTCACTTAGATCGGTTGACTGACGCACCGTCCTCGGGTGTAAATACCGAGGGCGGCGATCCCGAGAGAGGTCAACAAATGAAAGTTCTTGTCTATAAACTGGTTCAGAAACGTGTACATTGAGATGGGTAGTCTCAACTTCTGATCCATTTGCCGTCAACCTCCTCTCGACCAGACGGACGGACTCGGCCCGGACCGGCCGATTTATCGCCCGATAACCCCCAGTTCGCGTATGCCCGACGCTGACGCCTCGCTCGCCTCGACGCTCGGTGCCCTCACAGCCGCGTTTCTCGTCGTCACGCTGGTCGCGGGAACGCTGATCGGCTTCAACTGGACGCAGGCGGTGCTGCTCGGCGGGTTCGCCGGCGTCGTCGCCGTCGCGTCGGCGTGGCTGACGGCGCGGCGGGCGGACGGCGACTGAGCGGGTCCGTCCGGGTTCTGACCGCGCGAACCCGAGTATCGCGACTGAGAGGTCGGACGGAGGATTTTATACCCGTTCGGCGTCGACATCGGATAATGCGATTCAATCGCGACCGTCGGGGCCAGTCGGTCGTGGTCGGGACGGTGGTGCTGTTCGGCTTTCTGATCCTGGCGCTCTCGCTGTATCAGGTACAGATCGTGCCGCAAGAGAACGCGGAGGTCGAGTTTCAGCACTTCGAGGAAGTCAGGAACGACCTCGTCGAGCTCAGGGCGGCGGTTCTACAAGCCGGGAGTCTCGACCAACCGCAGTATCAGACGGTTCAGCTCGGTACCACCTACCCGACTCGGGTCTTCACGATCAATCCACCAGCGCCGGCCGGGACGATACGGACGACAGACGCGTATCCGATCACGATCTCGAACGGAAGCGGCACCCCAGCGGGAACGGTGACTATTCCGACTCGATTCATCGAGTACCGGCCGGGCTACACCGAACTCGACCGATCGTCGACGTGGTACGACGCGTCCGTGCTGTACCTCGACGCTCGCGGAGAAAGTGGCGGAATCGCGGTGATCGAAGACCAAGCGCTCGTCAACGCCGACGGAGAGGTGAAGATTGTCGCCCTCCAGAACGAGTTCCGACAGAGCGGGACCGGCCGGACCACCATCGAACTCTATCCGGCCGAGAGCGTCAACGGTACGATCCCCGAGGGCGACCTCAACGTCACCGTTCCGACGCGGTTGAGCGGGGAGGAGTACTGGGACGGGGCCGACATTCCGATCAACTACAGCGTCACGGGCGACGCGAACGACGACGGCATTCACAACCTGACACTTGAGACGACCGCCGACGACCTGACCGTGGATACGGTCGGCGTACAGGAAGTGCCAGAAGACCCGACGCAGAACGCCGACGGGACGGTCGGTGGCGGCGATGGCGGTGGTGGTGGTGGTGATGGCGGTGACGGAAGTGGAAGCAATGATCCACAAGTCGACAGATTCGATGTTACGGACCAAAGCGGAAAGCAGGCTCGATTCGATGTTACTTGGGAAGTGAGCGACGGCGAGAACAATCTTGACACGGTCACGGTCGATCTTATCGACGAGTCTGGGGCCATTGTTGACACCGTCTCTAACGATGTGAGTGGCGGAACCGCTTTAGACACCAACAGGGTGAGTGAAACCGGTAACCCCCCGGCCCAGACGTACACGGTTCGACTCACCGTAACCGATGCTAGCGGAAACACGGTCACCAGAACCCGTGACGTCACCTACAGCGGATGACTTTGCCACTCTACATAACCATCTCAATCGGAATTCTCAGAACGTCTCGGTGATTGTACGTTCCACCCCCACACTTCCTACTCGGAACGGTATTGCTCCGACCCGTTTACGCCGACCCTGAGAACGGTCGCGATGCCTCCTTCGAACTGGAGCGTACCTGACCGACGTTGACAGCGATTTCTTCCACGATCAACGTAAACCACCATCGACACACCCATATGCCGTCCGTATGAACGACCGCGTATGACCGCAGTCGGGATCGACGCCATCGACATCTGGACCGGGAAGCTCAAGCTCGACCTGCCGGGCACGTTCGCGCCGGAGAAGGGCGACGACCCGGAGAAGTACACGAAGGGGCTCGGGCTCACCAACTCCTCGTTCCCGGACGTGTACGAGGACATCGTCACGATGGGCGCGAACGCCGCGAAGCGACTGATGGACCGCAAGGGGCTCGAACCCTCCGACGTCGGCCGTATCGACGTCGCCACCGAGTCGGCGTTCGACCACTCGAAGCCGGTGTCGACGTACATCGCTGGCTGCCTCGAACAGGTGTACGACGGCGACTTCACCCACGCCAACAAGGGCGAGCGCAAGTTCGCCTGCCTCGCCGGCACGCAGGCCATCGACGACGCGTACAACTGGATCCGGGCGGGGCGGAACCGAGACCGTCCCGCGATCGTGATCACGACGGACACCGCCCTCTACGCCCGGGGCGACCCCGGCGAGGCGACGCAGGGCGCCGGCGCCGTCGCGATGCTGATCGACGAGGATCCGTCTATCGTCGAACTCTCGACCGATCAGGGGTACGGGTCGAAAGACGAGACGGACTTCCTCAAGCCGAACCAGCAGTTCCCCAGCGTCGACGGGAAGCGCTCGGTCCAGGTGTACCTCTCTCGGATGCGCGAGGCCCTGGAGGACTACGAGTCCGTCACGGACGACATCGAACTGGAGGACTTCACCTACGCCCCGTTCCACACGCCGTTCCCGGGGATGGTCCGGAAGGCGGCGCTTCTGGCGTACCGCCACGTCATCCGCGACACCGCTCACGAGGACGCGCTGGCCGACGAGATCGGTCGCCAACCCCGCGAGGACGAGTACGACGACCGCGAGGCGTACGAGGAGGCGATCCGCGGGTACATGGACGACCTGAAGACCACCGAGCAGTACCGGACGTGGTACGACACCGCGGTCGAGCCGACGCTCGAACTCTCCCGCGAGGTCGGTAACTGGTACACTAGTTCCGTCCACATCGCCCGCGTGAGCGCCCTGCGAGACGCCCTGACCCGCGACCGCGAGTTCGTCGGGGACACCCTGCTCGTCGCCTCCTACGGCTCCGGCGCGCAGGCCGAGATCCACGCCGAGACGATCCGCGAGGGCTGGCGCGCGGAGATCGAGGGGCTCGACGTCGACGACCAGCTCGACGCTCGCTACGATCTGACCTGGGACGAGTACGAGGACGTTCACGACGTCCACGAGTACGACATGGACGTCGAACGCGAGATAGAGGAGTTCACCCAGCCCGACGGCGAGTTCGTCTTCACCGGCTGGGGCCGGATGAACGAGCGGCAGTACGAGTACGTCGAGTAGGGCGCGCGGCGAGGTACGTCGAGCGCGCGGCGAGAGTCGACGGCGGGATCGAGTCCCGTAGTTCCGTTCTGTGGGTCCGCTTTCCCGTGAAAACGGGTCACACGACTCTTCTCGAATACGATGGGTTTAAACGACGTTAGGCTGAAAATCACCTCAATGGTAACCGTCTACGACGTGCCGGCCGACGGCCTCATCGAGGCCGTCGCCGCGCGACTCGAGGACCGGATCGACGAGCCCGATTGGGTCGAGTTCACCAAGAGCGGCGCCGGCAAGGAACTCCCGCCGGAGCAGGACGACTTCTGGTACGTCCGCTCGGCGAGCCTCCTGCGGAAGGTCGCTCAGAACGAGCCGGTCGGCATCGAGCGGCTCGCGACCGAGTACGGCTCGAAGAAGCGCGGATCGAACCGCTACTCCGTCCGCCCCGGCGAACACGAGGGGGGCTCCCGCAAGCTCATCCGCTCGGCGCTTCAGGCGCTCGAAGAGGAGGGGCTCGTCACGACCGCCTCCGGCGAGGGGCGTCGCGTCTCCGACGAGGGCGAGGCGTTCCTCTCGGAGGTCGCGACCGAGGTCTTCGAAGACCTCGACCGGCCGGAACTCGAGCGCTACGCGTAGACCGTTTCTTCTGTTCGTTTTCGTCGAAGTTCGATAGCCTCGGCACCGCCCAGCGCCGCCGAGACGCCCGATTCGTGACGTTTCGTCGTTTTCCCCCGTCGCTCAGTGGTCTCCGCCGATCGTTCAGATTATACCGTTTTCCGCTATATAGAATTGGCCCGGCACCGCACCCTGCCCGTTCGTGCGAACGCCGTGCCGTCGGTTCGCGCGATCGGTGAGCGAGAGGTGAGGCTACCGCGTCGGACGTCGACGAAGCGAAAAGGGGATCGCGGGCGGTGTCCGCTCGGTTCGACCGGCGCGGTCGCGCTATCCGGTGTTCTTCATCCCGGCGGCGATGCCGTTGACGGTGAGCCGCAGGGTGCGTTCCTCCTCGTCGGTGCGGTGAGTGCGCCCGAGCAGGTTCGCTTGGAGCAGGTTCAGCGGGTCGACGTAGGGGTTCCGGCGGTCGAGGCTCTCTTCGAGCCACTCGCGGCGGAGCAGCTGGTCGCGGCCGCTGATATCCAAGACCAGCTCGCGCCCGCGCTCGTACTCGTCGACGAGCTCGGGGAAGAAGCGCTCGCGGAGGTCCTCGTCGGCCAGGTCGGCGTACTCGGCGGCGATCTCCGGCTCGGTGCGCGCGAGCGCCAGCGAGGCGTTGTCGAGGGTGGTCCGGAAGAACGGCCACTCGTCGAACATCTCGCGGAGGGTCTCCATTCCAGCCTCCTCGCCGACCTCGTCGAGGTACGCGTCGATGCCGGAGGCGACCGCGTACCAGCCGGGGAGAATGAGCCGGGTCTGGGTCCACGAGAACACCCACGGGATCGCCCGTAGGTCCTCGACGCTACGCTCGCCCGACCGCGAGGCGGGCCGCGAGCCGAGGTTGAGGTCCTCGACGACGCTGATCGGCGTCGCCTGCTCGAAGTAGGAGACGAACCCGTCGGTGTCCAGGAGACTGCGATACGTCTCCCGCGCGGCGGGCGCCATGATCTCCATCGCCTCCACCCAGCGGTCGGGCACGTCCTCGACCGGCTCCTCGTTCGCCTCCTTCCGGGCGCGGATCTGCGCGTCGAGCATCTGTTCGAGCTCGCGCTCGGCGATGCGGGGGTTGGCGTACTTCTCGGCGATCGCCTCGCCCTGTTCGGTGAACTTCACCTGCCCGGTGACCGTCTCGTTCGGGAGCGCGAGCAGCGCCTCGTTCATCGGGCCGCCGCCGCGCGAGATGGAGCCGCCGCGGCCGTGGAACAGCCGGAGTGTGACCTCCTCCTCGCGGCAGAACCGCGCGATCCGGCGCTGGTTCTCGTAGAGGTCCCAGTTCGCGGCGAGGAACCCGTTCTCCTTGTTGGAGTCGGAGTAGCCGAGCATGACCTCCTGAACCTCGCCGCGGGCCTCGAGCGCGGCCGCGTACGCCTCGTTCTCGAAGAGCGTGCCGAGGATGCGCTCGGCGCCGTTGAGCGCCGACTCGGTCTCGAGCAGGGGGACCACGTCGACCGCGCAGTGATCGGGCAAGGAGACGACGCCGACCTGGTCGGCCAGGAAGAGCACCTCGAGCACGTGGCTGGGCTCTTCGGTCATCGAGATACAGTAGGTGTCTATCGCCTGCTGGCCGTACTCCTCTTGCCACTCCGCGAACGACGCGAACCGCCGGAGGACGCGCTCGGTCGTCTCCGAGACGTCGCCGGGTTCGTCGAGGTCGACGACCGGATCCTCCTGAAGGATCGCCTCGGTGAGGAAGTCGACGCGCTCGGACTCGTCCATCTCGCGGTAGTCGACGCCCTCGACGCCGACCGCCTCCGCGACGGCCTCGGTGTGGTTCTCGCGGTGGTCGCGCAGGTCGAGCGACGCCAGGGTGAGACCGAACGTGTCCACCTGCCGGCGGAACGGCTCGATCGACGACTCCAGCACCGACCCCTGGCCGTCCTCGCGCAGCGACTCGGCGATGACGTCGAGGTCGTCGAGGAAGGCGTCGCCGTCGGGGTACTCGCCCGGCCGCACGTCGTTGACGCGGTCGAGCCGCTCGCGCATCAGGCGGAGCTTCTGGCGGTACGGCTCGTCGGGGTAGCGCTCGCGCGCCTCCTCGACGACCGCCGGGAACCGCTCGGCGTCGGCCGCGAGGGACCGCGCCAGCGCGTCGCCCTTCGCGTACCGGTCGCCGTCCTGGCTCAGGACGGCCGAGAGCCGCTTACACCGCTCCCGGTACTTCTCGACGGCGACCTCGCGCTGGCGTTCGAGCGTCTCGTCTGTCACCTCGGGGGTGACGAACGGGTTGCCGTCGCGGTCGGAGCCCGCCCACGAGCGGAACTCGAAGAGCTTCGGGCAGTCGACGTCGTCGTACTCCTTCGAGATGGTCTCCTCGAACTCCTCGTAGGCGTCTCCGACCACGTCGAACAGCGTGTTCTCGAGGTACCACTGAACGTTTCGCGCCTCGTCTTCCGGCTCGGGCGATCGCTGGCGGACCTGTCGGGTGCCCCACAGGCTGGTCACCTCGGCGGTGACGTCTCGCCAGACGGCGCGCCGCTCCCGGTCGGTGAGGTTGCGCTCGTCGAGCTCCTCCAAGTGGTTCGCGATGGAGCGGAGCTTGGACTTCACCGTCGAGCGACGGGCCTCGGTCGGGTGGGCGGTGAACGTCGGCTCGATGAGTACGTCGGCGAGCAGCTCCTCCAGCTCGGCGGCGTCGACGCCTTCCTCGGCGAACTCGGCGATCGTCGCGTCGAACGAGTCGTGGAGGGCGCTCCCGTCGTCGGCGTTTCGGACCGCGCGGACCCGCTCGCGCTCCTCGGCGAGGTTGATAAGCTCGAAGTAGGTCGTGAACGCCCGCGCGACCACCTCCTCGCGGGTCGTCGACAGGCCGTCGACGACTTCGTGGAGGGCGTCGCGGTTCGACGCGTCTCCCCGTCGGTAGTCGATCGCCGCGTTTCGGAGCGTCTCGACGGTCTCGTACGCCTCGGTCGAGGCCTGCGCGGCGAGGACGTCTCCCACCAGCGCCCCGAGTTCCCGAACGTCCGTCCGCACGTCCCGATTGTGCAACTTCATACCACACATACTGCGGTCGGGATCGGTTAAAACCGCCGTCTGAACGAATGTTTGCCTCGGTTCCGAGTCAATACATACACGAACGTTCCTGTTCGACCGCCGCCGGAACCGATGCGTCCGCGCCGCGGTGAACCACCGACCCGCAGCGAGCCGTCGCGGAGAGCCGATTCTCGCGGCGGTGGAGGGTTCGTCACCCTTTTTACCGGTCCTCCCCGAGAGCGGGGTATGAGCGCGTCCGACAAGTATCCGTCAGAGTCCGGACGGCGACGCTTCGTGAAGGGCGTCGTCGGCGGCGCGGCCCTCGCAGGGGTCGGTGCGATGGGGTCGGCGACCGTGAACACCCTGACGACCGCCGGCGGCGTCGGCGGCGGGTCGACTATCGCGAAGACCATCGAGCACACTGGCGGTCCGGCCCCCCGAGGACTCCCGCAGGTACCGGTCCGCGTCACCGACGACGGGTACATTCAGGGGATCTGGCCCGAGACGAAGACTATCACTCAGGAGGGACAGGAGATCGAGGTCGCCCAACAGCAGCTCGGCGGGGTGACCTACTCCGGCGCGTGGTACCAGTACTGCGGCGTCGAGTCACAGGAGAATATCCAGCCGAACTTCGAGTCGGATAACCTGTTCCGTTCCGCGAGCGCCCCGCCGTACGACTGGCAGTCGGAGACGTACTCCGGCGGCGACCGGATCCACGTCGACGACTTCGCCAACTACACCGAGTGGGGCAACGGGATCGGCAGCGAGGGCGTCGGTAAGCCGGCGGAGGTCACGTGGCGCTCCGAGGACGCCGAGACCAACCTCAACGTGATCGTCATCCGCTCGCCGCAGATCGAGGAGGCGGCCCAGAACAACGAGTGGCTCCAGGCGTCGACCGATCAGGGGTTCATGGCGTACCTCAACGTCTGTACGCACTTCTGTTGCATCCCGGGCTACAAGGTGTTAGAGGAGTCCGCCCGCTACGGCGCCGCCGACGGGACGTACTGCGTCTGCCACCAGTCGACCTACAACCCGTTCACCATCGAAGAGGCGCTGTTCATCGCACGACCCCGGCCCGAAGAGTAACGACTGTTGCCCGGTTTCCCGTCTCGGGGTTCCCCTTCCGCCGCCGCGCTTTTCACGCCGCTCGCCCGAGACGACGGTATGAGCGACGACCCCGCTTCCGACGACTCCGCCGGAGACGACCCCGCCGGAGACGACTTCCAGACGGAACTCTCCCGCGCCCGTGACCTCCTCGACGGCGACGGCGTCGACGCGGTCCACGTCGGCGTCGTCCGCGACGGCGAGGTCGACACCACGTTCGCCCAGCGCACCGACGGCGACGATCCGGACGGTGCCGGGCTTCGCGCGCTCGCGCTGCTCGCCGCGCACGTCAGGCTGGTCGCGAGCGAGGCCGGCGTCGACCCCTCCACCGTCGCCGGCGACGCCGCGACGCTCGCCGGACAGGTGGAACAGATCCCGGCGAACACCGACCAGATACCCGACGAGTAGCGGAGGCGGTTCGCGTCGGCGCGAGCGCTACTTCCGACCGCCGGCTTCCGTCGTGCGGATCCGGCGGAGCTGGTGGGTCACGCCCGCCAGCGCGACGAGCAGGACGGCGAGGTTGAACACCGCCAGCGCGACGGACTGGTAAGCCGGGTCGAACCAGGTGCGGATCGCGTTTCCGGACTGGCTGTAGAACCCCCAGCCGGCGACGACCGCGAGCAGCGACAGCGCGGCCAGTCCGACGCGGTCGAGCAGCCCGCGGAGGTCGTCCGTCGAGAGGCGGTCGAGCCCCGACTCGTCGGCCGGTTCCGTCGCCTCGTTCGTGTCGGTGCGGTCGGAGTCGGTTCCCGTGCGGTCGGAGTCGGTTCCCGTGCGGTCGGAGTCGGTCCCTATGCGGTCGGAGTCGGTCCCTATGCGGTCGGAGTCGGTTCCCGTGCGGTCGGTCGCGTCGGTGTCGTCGGTCATGGACTGTGGTGGGTCGGCGTTCGGATCGCGGTCGCCGGCCGTGCCGGCAGTGCGGTCGTCGGTGGCGCGTTCGTCCGTCTCGAACCGGTCGGTAGTGTCGTCCGCGGGCGGTTCGTCCGTCATCGTCGCCCCCGTGCGGTCAGCGCCGCGACGACGAGCGCGACGAGCGCGACGAGGGGGCCGAAGCCGGGCGTCGAGTCGCCGCTGGTGCCCCTGTCCTGCGGAGCGCCGGCGTCGTCGCCGGCGCCGGCGCCGTCGCTCCCCTGTTCGAAGTCCTCGACGGAGAACTCCACGTCGCGGACGGTCCGGTTCGCGGTGATGGTCTCTCGCGGATTCAGGTTCGCGACGCCCTGCGTCTCGTCGACGAGCACGTCGTCGTCGAACAGCGCGGCGTCGACGTAGTAGTTGTACCCGCTAGGGACCTCGACGGTCGCCGTCACGGTGTCGGTGCGGCCGGGACGAACGGTGCCGACCGTCTCCGTCGCCTCCGCGGCGATCACGTTTGACTCCGCCTGCCGGAGGTAGAGGCGGAGGCCGACGTCGTCAGAGGGCTCGTCGCCGCGGTTCGTCACCGAGACGGAGACCGACAGGGTCGCCGTCCGGTTGTCGGCCTCGACGACGCTCACCGCGACCGTCGGCCAGACGGTCCCGTCGGTGAAACCGACCTGCGTGTCCGCGTAGTCGGGAGTGAGCGCCGCGACGCCGGCGATACGGGTTGTCCGCTGCTCGCGGCGCCGCCCGTCCGCGAAGACCACCGTCTCGATGCGGTAGCCCCCCTCGCGCTCGACGGTCACGGTGCCGTTGACGGTGCGTTCGCCCTCGAAGTCGACGTCGCCCACCTCGACGGTCGTCTCGTCGACGAGGAGGCCGGACTCGGCTCCGATCGCCCGGTGGCGGACGGTGACGTTCTCGACCGTCCCACCGCGGTGGCGGAGGTCGGTGCCGAGCCTGAGTTCGGCGGTCTCGCCGCCAACCTCGCCGGGCGCGACGGTCGTGCCGGCGATGTCTATCTGACCGGGCGGTTCGTCCCGTTCTCGGGGGTCGGTGAGGGCGTCCGGCGCGGCGACGGCGCCGACCGCGCCCGCGACGAGGAGGGCGACCGCGGCCGTCAGGAGGGCCGTGCGGGTGTCCATGTCCGACCCGTCACAACCCCGATATAAGTGCTTTGTCCGGCTCCGGGTCCGAACGGGACAGAACCGGATCAGAGGGCCCGATACCGCCCGTTCGACTCGGTGACTTCCCCTCGGCGCGCGAGGCGAGTCAGAATCTCTCGGGCCGCGTCGGCGGGGACGCCGGCGGCCGCGGCGCGTTCCACCACGGCCGACTCGGTGGGATCGTCGACCGCGTCGACCGCGTCGCGGACGATCTCGGTGCGACTCCGCGAGTCGCCCCCGCCGCCCTCGGCCCGGTCCCCGGCCTCGTCGACCGCGTCGGCGTCGACGCCCGCGGACTCGAGGTACTCCCGGTCGTCGATGCCGGCGTCCTCGACCGCGGCTTCGAGGTCGGCGACGTGGTCGACCTCGGCGAAGGCGGCGCTGTCGCCGCGCTTCTTCGCGAGGAGCGCCGACCGAGCCTCCTGCGCGGCCGCGCGGTCCTCGGACTCGAAGAAGCGCTTGAGCTTCGCCGTCCGGTGGGTCTTGCCGCACCGTGAGCACTGCGCCGTCTCGCTCGTCTCCGGGTCCGTGACCAGCCACATGTTGGCGCACTCGTTGCAGCCGACGACCGCGTACATACGAGGGGATTCGCCGGCCCCGAATGTGAACCCTCGGTCCCAGAATACGACGCCGTCGTCGACCACACCATCACTGCCGTGGCGCGTGCCTCCGAGTGGCCGCCGAAGGCGGCCGCGAGGAGCACGCGCGAGGGAGTCAGTCGCCGGAGCAAGGCGACGGCGACTGACGAGGCTGGGGAGGCGTGAGGTGCGGGGCGGTGCGGGGCGGGATTCAAAGGGGCAGCCGCGAGGGCGAAGACGGGCGACGTAAGGACCGCAGGAGCGAGCGAAGCGAGCGACGAGGACCGCAGCGAGCCCATCGAGCCCTCGCGGCTGGGGCTTTGGAGGCAGTGTCGCCGAGAGGCCCGGCTGAGTGTCGCCGAGCGGCTGGGGCTTTGGAGGCAGTTGTCTCCGAGCGATCGTTGGCCTCGTCTCACCGACCGACGACCCAGTGTCGACTGGCGACAGCCACAGGGCCCCCGTATCAGTCCGATTCGATCTCGTTCGCGGCTGCCAGCACCTCGTCGTGGAGGGCGCCGTTCGAGGCGACCAGCCCTTTCGAGTCGTGGCGCCACCGGTTCCCCTCCAAGTCCGTCACGCGCCCGCCGGCCCGCCGAACCACGAAGACCCCCGCAACCGTGTCCCAGGGGTTCGCGCGGAGGTTCGTGATCGTCCCCTCCAACCCGCCCGCGGCGACGGTCGGCAGCACCACCTGCGCGGCGCCGAGCCGGCGCATGTCCCCGAAGCGGGCCACGATCGCCTCGCAGGCGCGAGCGTACTCGTCGCGGGCGTCGTACGCCCACCAGATCGTCGGGTCGACGGCCGCGTCGCGGGGCTCGCTCGCGTCGCTCACCGCGATCGGGTCGCCGTTGCGGTACGCGCCCGTGGCGTCGGCGGTGTAGGTGTCGCCGAGCGCGGGCGCGACGATGGCGGCCGCGACCGGCTCGCCGTCGACGACGGCCGCGACCGCGGTGGCCCAGATCCGGACGTCGCGGACGTAGTTGTTCGTCCCGTCGATGGGGTCGATCACCCACGCGGCGCCGTCGTCGGGCACGGTCTTGCGCTCGTCCTCCTCCTCGCCGACGACCGCGTCGTCCGGGTACGACTCGCGGATTTTCTCGATGACGGTGCGCTGGGCGGCGCGGTCGGCCTCCGTCACCACGTCGTCCTCGCCCTTCGTCTCCACGTCGATGTCGCTGCGGAACCCCTCGTTCGCGACCGCGGCGCCGGCCCGCGCCGCGCGCTCCGCGACCGCGGCGCGCTCGGCGACGTCGTCCGCGCGGTCCGCGACGGGGGGCACGTCATCGGCGTCGCGCTCGTCTGCGTCGGTCATGGCGCCAGTCCACCGCCCGGCGGCGTATAAACGTCGATTCGGCGCGGGGAGCGCGTCGAAATTAACTCGATTTCGAATCCGAGTAGTTTTAAGTGGGTCGACCCCGGTGGATCGGGTATGGAACCCGAAGAAGCGGTCCGCCAGCTCGAGTACACCATCGACGTCTCGCTCGACGAAATCGGTCAGCGCGCCGCCGCGGTCTACCGGCCCACCTTCGAGCGCGTGGCCGAGCGCGCGGACGGGACCGCGGTGTACGACCTCGCGGGCGAGCTCTCACAGGAGGTCGTCGACGGCTCCCGTCCCTCCCCGGCGGAGGCGAACGCGGTCGCCGAGCGCGTGCTCGACGACTGGGCGTACACCGACGGCGGGGAGTAGTAACAGACTGTCATACAGTTCCCCTACGGTCCGACCATCAGACACCCGTCGAACGGCCAATTATTAACCGCCGAGCGAACTGCGAGCGTATCTGCGATTCCACCGTCAAGTTACTACCCTGCCGAAGACGGCAGCGGTTCCCGCAATCAGTAGGTGCGGCGTCTACGTACTCCCTCGCGCTCGTGATCTCTGGTCGTATTCTGTCGGTTCCGAGGCGTTTCCGACCACTCCGCACGCCACAGCCCGCTGATATCTACCTGCTCCCTCACAGACGGAATTACGACCTCGATACGGTTCGGAAACGCGCTCAGTACGCTCTGGGGCCCGCGTGTCGACTACGTGGTCCGCGTGAGTCAGCTACCCCTCCGGGAACTGATCGAGAAGTCGCCGTGACGGTCGTCGCCGCCCGGCAACTGGTATTGATTCGCCGCAGTCGCTGCGAACGTACTCACTCCCTATTCGGGGTCGGACGTGGTCGATCAGTCTTCGTCAAGGCTCTCTGACCGTTGGGCTTTCAACTGCCTTACTTCTCGCTCCACGTCGAGGTCCGAAAGCTCGTCGAGACTCACCGTCACCGTCTGTGACGCCCTCTCACCGCTATCACGGTTCGTTCCCTGTTCGTTCCCTGTTCGGTCTCGGCGACCGGGTGCGTCCGACGGCTCGGTAAGCAGGACATCAATCTGCCGAACTAACACGTACGCCGTTACTGCCGTCCCCGCTGAGACGGACGCGTAAACGGCTAACAACGCCTCTACGCCGAACCGAGACTCCAGAACCGGGCCGGCCAGCCACGCGAACACGCACACTCCCACCAAGAGACCGGTCGAGAAAGGGACGGCTCTGCTCATGCCCCGGCTTGGATGTCTATGGATAAACACTTTTGCTCGCGTCCGCGCTCCGCCGGCCCGCATTCCCCGACGAGTCCGAAATGGCTCCGTCGTACCCACCGGTGGCCGGTAGCAGACACTCTCGTTTCCGTGGCACATCGGCGAGCGAGAGACCGTATCAGGCGGCCCGAGCGACGTCGCCGGGATGGTCCGTCTCGAATATCCGCGCTCCACACTCCTGACAGGAGACGGCGACGATATCCATCGACCGGCAGCAAGACTCGACGGTATCCTCCTCCATCATGACGGCCCCGGCACATTCGGGACACTCCTCGAGGAACAGCCGCAGAGCGTACAGGAGCTGGCTCTGTTGCCGGAGACCGAGCGTTTGCCACCCGTCGAGCCGATCCCCCAGCTCCGTCGCAGCCGCCACGTCCGCGAGGAACGCCCCCCGAGATTCCCATTGTCCGACCTGCGTCTCGTCGGCGTACGCCACGAACGCCTCGCCGAACTCCTCGAAGCGTAGGATATCGGCCTCCACACCGAGAATATCCGCTAACTCGGCGCGCGAAGTCTCCGCCGACCGAACGGACTCCAACCGATCGCTCCATGCGGTCCGGAACTCGTCGGTCAGACAGAGGTCGTCCACGTCCTCACACGGTTCCACCGCCTCCGCACGCAGCAAGACGGTCTCCACGTCGAGGTCCTCGTCAGCGGAGACCGCGCCCCTAGGTTGCGGATCCTTGTCAAACCACCGCAGTAGCCAGTCGGGGAAATACCGCTTCGTGAGCGTCGGCGTTCCGGGGACGAGATACCCCCGAAGAGCGATGCTCACGGCCGACAGTCCGAGTACGATACCTCCGACGACCGTTCCGACTACCGCCCCCGCGCTCGTCCCGACCGCGCCCCCAATCACTGCGGCGGCGACGACACCGATAGCGCTGTTCACGATCGTACACGGAACGCACCGCTGTTCGCCCGTGTACTCGGGCTGTCGGACCCGGCTCACTACGTCGCCAATGCTCATAGTCGGAACAAATCGTGTCTACAGATTAAATGTTTATGATGGATTACACGACCTCGACGGACACGAATTGCCGTCCGAGACGATTTCAACCCGTCTCACGACGAGAAGTGACCCGGCATCCACGGGATCGCATCGCGCCGGCTGAGACGGGTCGGCCTGGTCGCCTTTACGACGCCGACCAGAGCGGCACGGTCGAAGCCGTCCAGCGACGAGCGTCGGGGTCCGACTGGGAGTCATCCCTCGAAGGCGAACGGCGACGGACGCGTTCGCCCGTGCCGTCTTCACCGGACGACGCGCGAAGATACCCGGTACTGCCCTCGTACGTGAGATACTCGGACGTCTCTCCGACTCGTTCCAGTAATTTTAATCCGCTCGTTACGTTATGGTCGCCGTGTTCGGTGCCTTTCACCCCCGTCTGCCCCGCGAGCCACCGGGTCGCCCGGCGACGTCGGTCCCGCTCATCGTCGATGATAATTATCACCGATAGAAATTCGCACGAAACGGTTTTACTCTTGACCGCTGAATTCGGGTTTAAGGCACCAACGAGGCCGCTACTGAGTAAATTAGCATACCCATGACGGTTAACTCACAATCGGAATCACAAACCATGTTACAGGAGCATAACCAGCGAGGACCGCAGGACGCAGCGAAGCATCTGGGTCTGGGGTTCATGTATCACGACGAACGGGAACGGGAGCTGGCGATAGAAGCGTTCGCGGTCGCCGACGCATTTCAGTTCAAACACCTCGACGAGGAAGCCGTGCGCGAGGCGAGCGAAGCGTACGTCGACGCCTTATGGGAGAAGGACCGCATCGAGTCGGCGTGTACCGTCGACGGAGAGTTCGATCTGCCCGCCCTCGACGACGCCGACTGGTCGCCCGTCCGGGAGGCCTTCGGGCGGCGGGCCTCGGTCGTCGGCATGGACCCGAAATACGCCGAGCTGTCCACGGTCGCGTGGCGGCGCCACAAGGTCGGCGGCGACTACTGGACCCCGATGAAGCAGGCACAGGTGTACGAGCTCCGGGCGGCGCTTCAGGACCCCGAGTACCCCCACAAGCCGCGGGGCGGTCAGTCAGGTCACGGGCCGGAGGCGGCGCAGTACGCGCTCGGCGTCGAGCTACACGACACGCGACGGTTCGACGAGATGACCGACGTGATGGTACCGTACTTCGAGCGGATCGCTCGACGACACCAGCGGCACAACGACGAGGAGTGGGACGTTTCGGGGACGCTCGGTCAGTAGGCGACTCGAACGCGCCGCGCACTCAACCGCTCCGAGACGCATCTGAGCGATAGCAGACGGCGAGCGGACTACCGTACGCCGCACCGATGTCCGTCACCGGGGCAACGCTGGCCCGCCGCGAGGTGGCTCGATCAGTCTTCAGACGCGAATTTCTGGAGGTAGAACCACCGCAGCGTCCACAGCTGGTAGGAGATGGAGATAACGAACGCGAACAGGAACACGGTCGCAAACAGCAGCGATTCGACCTCGGCGAAGAACGCGATGTCCGTGTCAGCCGCCACCACGGTGATGAGCCCGAGTACACCGAGGCTCCGGTAATACGTATCCCAAGTGATGCCCAGCGGCGTGACGACGTTCATGTACACGTCGACCTCCCGGGCGGTCTCGCGGAGGGTGACGACCTTCTCGTCCCTGTCGAAGTCGACGAACCCGAGTTCTTCGAGCTTCGGCAGGTGGGTTTGACTCAGCGTGTTGTAGACGCTCTGCCGGCAGTCTCGGGGCGGCGGCGACTCGCCCACCTCGCGTTCGGCGATGTGGTCGGACAGCTCGCGGACCTCGACCGGTCTCAGTCGCTGCTTGAGATACTCGAGCGCCAGTCGCCGCCGGTCGTTTCGGAGGACGTCGTGAATCTCCTTCGTGTCGGTGCGGTCCCGCCGTAGTTGCTGCGTAAACATGTGTGACAGTCCACCCCGATCCGTTGTTTGCTGTGTCTGATACAAACAGCGTAAACATGGTTCATATAGTTTTTCAAATATCAGAAATTCAATAGTAACGTGAGAGCAAAACACGCGATGGCAGTTAGTCTCCCAGCTACGGGGCCCCCGGTACTAGTACCGAAAAGACCACCTCAATCGGTCGTTATCGTATTTCAATCCTCGCCTAACGGATCACAGGACCAAGTTGACGGATTACAGAGTGATATTGATCCAAAATCCATCATAATTCTTAAACTTTAATAGCGGGTTGAAACCGCTGAACAGTATGTTCAACAAAACTGAGGTGTTTATAACTTTAAGTTGGGGTGTCAATGGGCTGCGTACGTTCGGCCCGCCCGTGACGGGTGGAAGCCGGACACCAAACCCATGTCAAACGACAGCAAATACAGCCTCTCCCGGCGGAAGGCGCTCCTCGGACTCGGCACGGTCGGTATCGCCGGCGCCGGCGCTGGAGTCGGGACGAGCGCACTGTTCAGCGATACCGAATCGTTCGAAGACAACACGATCACAGCGGGAACGCAGAACCTGATCGTAAACGCGGAAATCGTCGACGCTACGACCTTCGAAGGGAATGCTGGTTCGGTCAGCATCGAAAACACTACCGTGGACGGAGCAGAACCGGCAGTGGGAATTACTGTCGAGGACATCAAGCCCGGTGACAGCTTCGTCATCGCCGTTGACCCTGTGGTGACTGGGAACCCAGGCTACCTCGCTCTCACGGGTGACGTGACTGAAAACGCGGACAACGTCAATACTGAGCCCGAAGCTAGTGCGGACGGCAACATCACTAACTCAACTGCTACCCAGGGTACCCAGGGTGAACTCCTCAACTACCTCGAAATCACGTCTCTTGGGTACGAATCTGGTGATGCGAATAATGGGGCCCCAAGTAGTTCTGTCTCGATCACAGATGACGACGGATTCCCGGGTGACTTCCCCAACAGCACCGGTAACTCGATCCTGTTGGCCGACCTCCTGAGCGGACTGCTCTACCGGGGACGGGACGGAGGCACTCCTGCCGGCCACGGTGCTGCTGGTGACTCTGCTACGCGAGTCGGCGGTGACACCAGTCAAGCTAACGTCGATACGAATCGCGTGACCCATCTCGTCGAATTCACACTACCGGTTAGTGTTGGAAACGTCGTTCAGGGGGACAGTCTCACTTTCGACCTCACTTGGAGCCTCGAGCAGGTGCGGAACAACTCCGAACCCGCGAACGCCTCTGAGGTCGACGGTAGCGCGAACTAAGATACTCGAACCAACCGAAGCAGTTCCCGACCCATACGGTGTCCGGGGTCGCCTCGTAGGCGGCCCGGTCCGCGGTGACGCCGCGTAACGGCGGTTCGACTCCGCCGGTGGGTCTTCCCCAGGAGGGGACGAACAATGTCAAGCGACAACAACTTAGAACTCTCGCGGCGCAAGATCCTCGCCGGTATGGGCGCGGTCGGTGCGGCCGGCGCCGGCGCGGGGATCGGGACGAGCGCCCTGTTCAACGATACGGAGAGCTTCGAGGACAACCAACTGACGGCGGGAAGCCTCGACCTCAAGATAGACTGGGAGGAACACTACTCCTTCCCACAGATCTACGACGACTTCGGTGACCCGACTGTCGAAGGCGGGACCGAACTCGACGTGATCAGAGAGGACCCGGCGGACGTTTCCGGGCTCAACGCAGACAACTACACCGGCCTGCCGATTCCGGAGTCGGACGCGGAGGGACGGGACCCGGTCGTTTGGGCGCGAAACAACGACGATCCGACGGGCACCGGTGAGTCCAGCCTCGAACTCTACTTCGCGAACACGGTCATCGAGGCCTTCCCGGACGACAACGCTACGGACCCCAAAGGGACGTTCACGACCGTCGACGAGGACGGGATCCGCGTCGAGTCTCCGTGTAACGCCCTCTCTGACGTTCCGGAACCGGGGCTGTTGACGTATAACGAGGACGGGGTCGCGGGCGGTAACTTCCAGAACCCCGGTCGGACGTTCAACGCCGACACCTACGACAGCGACGCCGAGGAGTACAACCCGCTCCTCAACCTCACCGACGTCAAGCCGGGCGACTTCGGGGAGTTCACCTTCAGTACGCACCTCTGCGACAACCCCGGGTACCTCTGGATGACGATGCCCGGTGGACTCACTGAGGCGGAGAACGGCGTCACGGAGGCCGAAGCGGAGTCGTCGAACGAAGACGGCACGGTGAGCGAGCCAGGTGGCGACCCCGAACTCGCCGAGAACGTCGAAACGACCCTGTGGTACGACAATAATTGTAACAACAGGATCGACGGTGCGGCGGAACCATTGGTCGTGCTGGCCGTCTTGGACACCTCCCAGTCTCAGCAATCTGTCCTCCAGGACATCCTCGATGCTGGAGCCCAGTACGTTGAGCGGTTGGCCGCCGACGCGGACGCCGAGGTTTACGCCGGCGTGATCACGCTTGACGACACGGGTGACGGCCGGGATGCAACGTTGCGGAGTCTGTCTACTCCCGACAGACCCCCGATCACTGAGGTCGAAGACTACGTCGACTCGAACGGGGACGCGAGGTTCGAACTTGGCGGAGATATCATTCCTGGTGAGGACGAGGTAGGTGGTAACTCGCCGCTTCCGCACGCGCTCGACGTCGCTCGCGAGTACCTCAACGACCAGGTCGCTAACGATCCTAACGGGGTTGGCCTACCGAGTGACCCAAACAAAGAGATCATACTGCTGTCGGATGGGGCGCCTAGCTACGGGACAGGTGGCGGCGGTTCGCAGGCGGGAACCGGCCGGGGCGCACTAATCGACCCCGATGACAACTTGGTACAAGATAGCAGCGGCGATAACATCGTTTCCGACTTCTTCGACGGAAGTGCGAACAACTCTGATATCAAATATCCCAACCCAGAAACAGATCCTTCCTTTGGGACGGCCCGAGCTGAGACAGTGCTTGTCGCACGAGACCTCGACGGTGAGACCTTCGCACCGGGTACTCCGCAAGAACAGACGCAAACCGCCAAAGTCGACAATCCTGATCAAGACGGAGACCCCGCTGACATCTCTGGAGACAACGGAATAACCGTTAAGGGGATCGTAAGCTATGATCCAAGCAATCTTGACCCTGACGCAGAAGACAGGGCAGAAAACACGCTCCAGGCGATCTCAACGGGGCAAGGTGCCGGGAACTTCTACAACCTCCCACAGAGCACTCCGGAAGACGTCGGAGACGACGTCTTCGCGGACACTAACGTCCAGACCGGCGGCGAGGAGATCATCTTCCGCGGGACGCTCGACGAGCTAGCAACCGAACTGGACCCAGCACAAGACGGTCCGGTCGCGCTCGACTTCGACCGCGTGACCGACGCGCAGGACCCGTATCCCGCGAGCAGCACCCACTGCTTCGGCCTAGCCTGGTGGGTGCCGGAGGACGTCGGAAACGAGATCCAGAGCGACTCGGCGAGCTTCGACCTCGGATTCGTCACCGAACAGGCGCGCAACAACGACGACCCTGGTCAGACGTTCGGATTCTGACAGGGATAGCATCGCACGCCAATCGTCCCCTCCCGCGCAGTTCGCCCACTCGGAGCACGGCGCCGTCGGCATCGACGGCCCGTGACGCGGCCGCGCCGCGGAACGGCGTCTCCGGCTCTGCCGGAGGCTCGTTGCGCAGGTTCGCTGCGGAACGGCGGTTCGACTCCGCCGGTGGGTTTCCCCTACACCAGGGGTGAACGAAGACAACACCATGTCGGAAGATAACATGAATCTATCGCGGCGGAAGATCCTAGGCGCGACAGCGGCCGTCGGTGTCGCCGGCGCGGGGGCGGGCGTCGGGACCAGCGCGCTGTTCAGCGACGAGGAGTCGTTCGATGATAACTCGATCACTGCGGGCGAGCTCGACCTGTACGTCGACTACAGGACATCGGTCGACCAGGGCGGGGTCGAAACCGGTGGCACGCCTGAAGACGGCTCACCAAACACTGGCACGATCCAGGGCGGGGTATCGGGCGAGTACCAGATCGCGGACGTTAAGCCCGGTGACAGCGGTGAACTGGAGTTCGACCCGAAGATCGTCGACAACAGCGGGTGGGTGTTCGTCGGCAGCGTCGACGGGGTGACGGACTACGAGAACGGGCGGACCGAACCGGAGGAAGATGTCGACAGTTCGGGCGGCGGCAACCTCGATAACGGGACGAATGACGGCCAAGGAGCCGGCGAACTCTCCGAGGCGATCCAGGTCACGGTGAAGTACATCGACCCGAACGGCGGGGAACGCGAACTCAACAACCCCACGGATTACACGCTCGCCGATCTGCTCAAGGAACTCGAAAGCGGCTTCCTCCTCGACGGAAAGCCGTTCTCCGCCGATCCACCCGGTACGCAGCCCTACCCGAGTTCGCCGGACCAGAGCGCACAGAACGGACCCGGCGTCGTTATCGAGTGGGAGGTGCCGACGAGCGTCGGGAACGAGATTCAGTCCGACGCGGTCGAGTTCGACATCACGTTCTCCGCGCTCCAGTCCCGGAACAACGGGGAACCGGAGAACCCGTTCGCCGATACGACGGTATTCCCGGGTGACGACATCGCGAATATCGTCAGTAACGCCAGCCAAGACGAGATAATCAGCGTCTTCGGTGGCGCTTTCGGAGACGGAAATCCGTACACAAATCCGCTCGACATTGACACTCAGGGGCTGACGCTGGCAAGAGCGAGCGCCGAGCGCCCGTTCATCAAGGCGCAGGTAGTCGCCAGCGCCAACGAGACTAGGCTGTCTGGTTTCAGAATCTCGCCGCCTCCAGCGGACAGTAATCCCACTGGTGAAGCAGTTAGAGTCAGCAATTCGTCCGACGACGTCGTTATTGCGAATAATATCGTCGAAGACTTCGAGCACGATACGAGTAGTGGCTTCAGCGAGGATCTCTCAGCGATCAACGTTTTCGGTGGCAACAGCGCCGATGCGGTCGAGAACGTGACCGTCTCGAACAACGTTGTCCGGCGCATTGACGGACCGAGCGGCTCTGGTTCCGTCGGGATCAGCATCCAAGGCAACGTCGATGGGGCCACAGTAAGAGACAACAACGTATCCGAGGTGGGAGAAGAGGAGTCCTCATACGCGTTCGGTGTGGTGATTCGTGGGACCGATAATCACAGTGTTGACCCGAAGAACGTCGACATCGTCAGTAACGACATTAGCTCGGTCCTCGCCAGTGACAGCACACCGTACTTGGGAGTTGGCTTCGGTGTCGAGGCCGACGGGACCGACTATCTGGCCCGCGGCAATACGATTAATAACGTCAATATTGGTGTTGAATTAAAAGGGGCCGCTACAGAGACGGTTCTAACTGGGAATAGCATCAGTAACATCGACAACAGCGTCAACAACACCAATAACCCGGGCGTCCCACCGCTGTATCTCGGGGACCAGACCGGAAACGCACCCCTCGCGACGTTTATCGCCGACAACTCATACGATGTTGGGGTGGAATCAGACGGGCCGTTCGGAGCATATCAGCAGGCGATCGTCCCGCAGTAGTGTACGCCTAACTAACGGCGGTAACCCACGCTGGCATTTCGCCGGTTCGATTCCGGCGGTGGGCATTCCCCACGGATGGGGAAGCGAGGGGAGAGACCATGTCAAACAATAACTTGGAACTATCGCGGCGGAAGATCCTGGGGAGCGTGGGAGCGGTCGGCGCGGCGGGAGCCGCGGCCGGGCTCGGGACGAGCGCGCTCTTCAGCGACGAGGAATCGTTCGAAGACAACTCGATCACCGCGGGCACGCTCGACATGACCGTCGACGCGCGCGTCCCCGACGGTGCGATCAACGACGAGTGGGCCGACGCTGTCGATTTCGACGAATACGACTCCGACTCTCACCCACACAGGTGTCCGGCGTCTCCGGCTCGGCCGGAGGATCCGACGGCGGTTCGACTCCGCCGGTGGGTCTCGGGAAACTGACCCGACGCATGACCAACTCGCACCGACCGCGCCGACACATGATAGAGGGCGCCGCCACTCGCGGATCTCCCCATAGGAGTCCCATCAGGGTGTACATCGACGACGGAACCCACCGAGCGACGATTCGAAACCTGACAGCCAAACAATTATTATACTGTGTGAGAGACACGCACGCGAAATGCGTCCGAGGCGACCCAGTGGACGTGTTCGACAGCCCCGAGTGGGCCTCGACCTGCGCGCACTCTGACGGCAGTGCGTCCCGGAGCGGCGGTGAGGTGACCAGTCGAACCCACGCAACCACAGCCGAACACGGACCGTAGATGACAGACCACAGCATCAACCGGCGGCGGCTGATCGGCATGCTCTCGGGTACCGGAATAGCCGCATTCGTCGGTCTCGGATATGCGGCCGGGGACCCGATCAGGTACACGTACGCGTCCTCGCACAGCTGTGACGAGTACACGCTTGACGCCGAATGGCGGGAGACGTACACCAGGAACGGGGAGACGACCCTGCTCGAGGACACGACGCCGGACGGAAGCGGAAGCGAGCCCGACGAGCCCGGGCTCATCCAGTTGGACAACGTACTCCCGGGCGACAGGGGGACGGTCAGTTTCAGTCTCACGGCGGATCGAACGAATCCCGACGCGAGCGACACGGTCTCGCCGACGCTCGGAATCGATCTCACCGACCGTGCCGAAAACGGTCTCACCGACCCCGAGGAAGCCGCGGGCGACACCACCGAAACGGTCGGCGAGCTCCAGGAGTACCTCCAGGTCACCGTCTGGAAGAACACGGGCATCTTGGGAATCGACGCGCTCGGGGCCGACGACCTCACTCAGCAGATCACGGAGCCGACGCTGTCCGAGGGGACGCTCGCCGACGTGGCTGCCGACCTGAGTGACGAGGAACTCGGAACTATCGACGCTACCGTGGACGACGATTCCGTGTCGGTGACGCTCCGATGGGAGTTCGCCAACGACGCGCACATCAACGAGGCGCAAACCGACTCCGTCACCTTCGCACTCGATATCGGTTGCGGGGGTGATAGCGCGTGAGCGCTCCGCACCCCGACCGGCGCTTCACCCCCGCGTCGTCTGACACCGGTCTATCATCCAGTAACTATATGTCAGTAGCAGATAAAGAATTGACACGTAACCGGACACGATGTCGCGGCTCCCAGGGGGGGTAACACATGCAACAGCCGGACCTGACCCGTCGACAGGTGCTCTCGGGCATCGCCGTGACCGGCGGGGCCGGGGCGCTCACCGGGAGAGGTACGGCTGCGATTTTCACCGACGAGGAGACGTTCACGAACAACGCCCTCACGGCGTCGACGAGTTCCGCGGGCGTGGTGGAATTAGATGTAACTGTCGATTCTTTGGATAGCGCCGACGGGCTCAACTGTACGATCAGCGTTCCCGATCTCACCAACAACAACCCGTCGTACATCTGGGTTCAGCCGGCGACCTGCCCCGAGCCGATCGACGAGGCCGAGCAGGTCGATGTCGAACTCCGGATCGATCGCGACGGCGGCGACAGTGTCGTCATCGTCGCCGGGACGCTAAAAAGCGTCATCAACGAGTTACGCGAGGACGAGGGAGCAGTACTCCGTTCTGTCAACGACGACCCACGGTGCTTCGAGCCGGGCGAGAGCGTGGATCTCGTGCTCGAAGTGATCTCGTCTGCGACCGACGCGGACTTCGACTTCGAACTGGAGTTCTACGCCGAGCAGTGTCGATACAACACCGGAACGAGCACGCCGTTTCCATCGCTGGGTTCCTGTGGCGGAACAACCACACAGACGGTTAATGCGATCAGCTGGATCGCATTTTGCTCGGAGAATAACGCCGATCTCGACCCAATTCCCGAAATAAATGCTACCGACGGCGACGAACCAACTTCGGTTGACTGGAAAACTGAGTCGGACGTAGACTATGTCACTGTCAAATCTGGACAGAACTTTACCGTATACAACTACAGCGACAGCAGCAGCACAACAGACGGCACAGTAATGTCTGGCAACGACGGAGGTGCGGATTATTATGATACCGACCCGCCCAACAACGTGTCGAGTACCCCGTGTAACTTAGTTGAGAAGGTTGACGGTAGTCCCTCAGATATTGAAACGTCGGTGAAACTGGACTGGGACGAAGAGAACAAAGAATTCATCAGTGAAAGCTAATGACCGACGAAAACACCTCATCCACGACCACGGACTCACCGTTCGCGGACGTCTCTTGGAGACGGATCGCGAACATCGTTGGGCTGATGATACTCGTTGCCATCGTCGTTCCGTTCGTCGTTTTCGCGGTTCCGCAAGTCGTCGGTGCGGACCAGAGCTACGTCGTCCTCTCGGGGAGCATGGAACCGGCGATGAGTCCCGGTGACGTCATCATCGTGAACAGCGTTCCGGCCGCGGCGATCGAGCGAAACGATGTCATCACCTTCGGGGGACAGGGAGGAGATACCCCGACGACCCACCGCGTGATCGAGGTGGTCGAACGGGACGGGACCACGGCGTTCCGAACGCAGGGCGATGCGAACGAAGACCCGGACGGGTCGCTCGTCACGCCGGACCAGCTCCAAGGGAAGGTGCTGTCGCCCGGCGGCTACCTCCTAGTCATTCCGCTCATCGGATACCTGATCAACTTCGCCAGCACACAATCCGGGTTCGTCCTGTTCGTTGCGCTCCCGGTCTCGTTGCTCGTTCTCAACGAGATTTGGAACGTCATTGCGTCGGCTCGTTCGAGCCCGGAAAGCGATGGCAACGCCGATGCCGAGGCGGCCGCGGACGCAGAGACCACGGGCACTGCGACAGCCGTCGAAGGGGAACCAGTTATCTCGGGCGATACGGCGGCGGCGGAAGCGACGACACAGCACAACGGTACCGCCGCGGCATCCGATGCTGACGATACGGGAATCAGCTTCACCGCTGCGGAGCTACAGCTCGGACTGGGAGTGAATGGTGCATTTTTGGCGTACAGCGTCTGGGTGGTGTACAGTATTTGGACCGCTTACGATACCGTCGAAACGTGGGCGCTCGGCGTCGTCGGCGCCGTTGGGGCGTCGTTCCTTCTGCTCAGTGGGCTGTACGTGTTCGGTGGTGACGGCGACGCGACTGACGGGGGAGATCGCGGCTCCGAGTCGCACCCGAACGCCGAGTCGGGTCAGCCCGTCATCTCTCCGAGCGAGACTGACGACACCCACACCGGAAGTGAATCCGTGTACTCGGAGAGTTCCGACGTTGAGGCCGGTTCCGAAGCGGCGGACGACGCTGTCTCTCGGCGAACCAACGGCGACGAACAAACGGCCACTCCGAAACGCGACCACGGAGACTCGGCTTCGGACGCCAATAGTTCGGGGGGTAAGAGCGATGCGTAAACGCGCCTTCATCTCGGTCGTTTTAGCGGTCTTTCTGGTGACCGCTGCGGCCTCAGGCGGCGTAACGGTCGGCGTTCTCTCCGACAGCGAGACGGTCTCGAGCACGCTGTCTGTCCAGAACTCTTCGGAAACGAACGGAACCACCGTGACATCGATTTCCAACACGCCAACCAGTAACACAACGACGAGCAATACGTCGGCCAGTAACACAACGACGAGCAATACGTCGGCCAGTAACACAACGACGAGCAATACGTCG
>NZ_SGXU01000002.1:135213-185880 GCF_005435015.1 Halorubrum sp. SP9 | reverse complement strand
AACACAACGACGAGCAATACGTCGGCCAGTAACACAACGACGAGCAATACGTCGAGTACCAACACAACGACGAGCAATACGTCGAGTACCAACACAACGACGAGCAATACGTCGGCCAGTAACACAACGACGAGCAATACGTCGAGTACCAACACAACGACCAGCAACACGTCGAGTACCAACACAACGACCAGCAACACGTCGGGTAGCAATACGGACGCTAACCCGACCACTGAGAGATTTGGCAGTGAGGGTTTAGAGGCGCGAGGTTCAGCGGAAGCGTTCTCGGAGACTACCACTTCACATCCCCTATCTGGCGGACTATCACGGCCCGCGTCAGCGAGTCCGGACGCGGATCTGAGCAGGCGGACAAGCGAGGTGAACGTGTGACCGGTTCCGACTGATTTTTGAACTCTGTCAGGACATGAGGCCGTCGACTGGAAAGAGCGAAGTACGGTCTATTCCGAGCGGCTCTGGCTAGCAGTACCCTGAAATCTTGGGCCGGATCTACGGCTTCTCAGACACGCGAAAAGTGACTCCAGCCAATGACCTCAACTTTAGGATAACATCTCAACTGCTGTAGAAGCATTAAGAAATACCATACCCAGCAAATATCGCTGTAAGACCTCCCTACGTCGTCGCTAATGCGATCGGATACAGCAAAGTAACATCGGATAAAATAAATTATCAAGAAAATAATAACGACAATTTATAATATGGGTGTTCGAATTGGCTATTGGTTCCTGTCAAGCGTACTGGACGAACTGGCGATGAGAAATGAAACAATGAACGTACCATTTGTCAACGGCACAGGAGAGGAACCGAACCTACCAGGAAGTGAACTATCTAGAAATGAGTTATTCGACCTGCTATCGAACCGACGACGGCGGTTTGTTCTCCATGCGCTCAAACGCATGGAAGAACCAGTTGAGCTCACCGAGCTTTCCACGCATGTTGCCGCGTGGGAGATGGAAATGGAGCCGGAAGAGATCGATGGCGAGGACCGACGAAGCGTCCACGTGACGCTCCGGCGAACACATCTCCCAAAACTGGATGAGAAGAATGTGATACAGTTTAATGAGTCGGAGAATACGATCCGATCAGCAGATCTACTCGACGACATAGAGGTGCATATCGAGGTGCTTCAAGAAGAAGAGATCTCCTGGAGCTTATACTATATCGGACTCGCCGGTGTCTGCGGTCTGTTATTGATCGCAGTCATCACGGAGGCACCGATATTTGATGCGTTCGAACCGCTCCACGTCGGTTGGCTCACCGCCATCGTGTTTGGAGTGTCGGCTGTCATCCATCGGTACGTCGAACAGCACAGTCGACTCGGCGTAACGGAGCAGCCACCGGAAGTCCATCAGCTAAACTAGCCTGATACCCAATCGGACGGGAGCCCGGGTTCGTCCGTTCGATCGCCACAGTCTGCCTCGATCGCTCTTCGAACAGTACGAACCGGCTGCTAACCACTCGGAACGGTATCAGGTTCGCGACACCACATCGACCATTGCGAGGATGCTCACTCGTGCTACTAGCAGTCACGTCACGATCTCCCTCGATGGTCTGCGAGGCAGAGCCTACCAAGCAGGTCCATCGCGCATGTGACGACACGGGCTTGATTACCGGCCTGCCTCCCCCCGGTCGTCGATCACTCGTTCGCGTCTCGTTCGTGGCGTCGGTCCTCTGCGTCTGTCTGCGGTGGACCGCGCGCAGACGAGTACTCAAAAAAAATATCGTTTCGTATTGAGCGCCGCGGTCGAGAATCACCGATATACGGCTACAGCGACAAGAGGAGTGATCGAGGCCGTCTCAGGCGTCCCCGTCCCTACAACTTGACCCGCTCGCCGACCGCCGGCGCGCTCGTGTCGAATCCGTCCTCGCGCAGATCCGCGGCGAACGCCTCGCAGCGGTCGCCGTGGTTCACCAGCACGCGCGCCCCGCGATACGACGCCAGGAACGACTCCAGCCCCTCGCGGTCGGCGTGCGCGGAGAAGTCGTACGACTCCACCCGCGCGCTGACGGGCTGAACCCGTCCGTTCAGCTCCAACTGCCCGCGCTCCTGAAGCTCGCGGCCCGGCGTCCCCTCGACCTGATACCCCGTCAGCGTCACGAGGTTCGTCGGGTTCGTCCGGATCTCCGGGAGGTACGTCTGGACCGGGCCGCCGGCGAGCATCCCCGATGTGGTGACGACGAGCGCGTTCTCGGCCGCGATCCGCTCGCGCTGTCCGTCGCGGCCCGTCACCGTGCGCGCCCGGCCGACCGCCTCGCCGAACGCGTCCGCGTCGCGCAGGAACGACGGGTACCGCCGGAGGGTCTCCGTCACCTCGACGCCCATCCCGTCGACGTACGGCGTGAGGTCGTTCGCGGCCGCGACGAGGAGCAGCTCCTGCGTCCGGCCGATGGCGAACGCGGGCGCGACGACCGTCCCGCCCTCCCAGATCGTTCGCTCGACGCCCTCGGCCCACGCCGACTCCACCGCGGCGCGGTCCTCGTGGGTCACGTCCGCGTAGGTGGACTCGCAGACGACGACGTCGGCGTCCGGGCGCGCGGTCGTCCCCGCGACCAGCCGCTGGTCGTCGGTGTGGAAGTCGCCGGTGTACAGCAGGCGCGTCTCGCCGTCGTCGACGAGGACGTGCGCGGAGCCCGGGATGTGGCCGGCCGAGAACAGCGTCACCTCGTACCCCCCGTCGTCGATCCCGCCGGCGACCGCGAAGGGTTCCTCGTAACCGTGCCGCCGCTCCACCTCGCCCAGCCGAGCGATGTGTTCCGCGCCGAACGGACACAGCGGGCTGTTGCCGTGGAGCTTCAGCGTGTCCTCGGCGAGCGTCCGCGCGAGCTCGCCCGTCGGCGGCGTCCAGTGGACCGGCGGTCGCCGGTCGCCCTTCAGCAGCGCGGGGACGGCGCCGACGTGGTCGAGGTGCCCGTGCGAGACCACGACCGCGTCTGGCTCCGGGTCCCGAACCGGGTACTGCGGCGGGTCGGCGGTCTTGAGTCCGTAGTCTAGGAGGAGGGTCTCGTCGACGAGGAGGGCGCTCCGACCGACCTCGCGGGCGCCGCCGAGGAGCTCCAGTTCCATCGGAGATCCGTAGCCGCCCGCGGGGTTAGTGTCCGTCGGTCGGGTCGCCGGCGGGAGACCGAACCGCTTCGGTGACCGGCGCCGGCCCGACGACCCAGACCCACGCGGCGAGCATCAGCGCGCCGGGGAGCTCCGGCAGCGCGAGCCCGGTCACGGGCCACCACCCGGCGACGAACGTCGCCCAGACGGCGACGTGGACCGGGGCGAACGCGAGCGCGACGCGGCCGGTCGCCTCGCCTCGCCTGAGCCACCCGTCGACGGCGAAGACCGCCGTGATAAGTCCGTAGAACCCGACTGCCGCAGGGCCGTGAAGCGGCTCGGTGAGATCGAAGGTGCCGATCCCGGCCATCGCGACCATCGCGAGCGCGAGCAGGAGCGCCCGGAGCGGTCGACCGGCTCGTCCGAGGCCCGCGGCGTAGCAGACGCCCGCCGCCCCGCCGACGATCAGTCCCCAGTTGAACGCGACGGCGCTTCCGTCGCGGACGCCCAGGTCGGAGAGGGCGTCGGCCGTCCACGAGAAGGTCGGATCGAGGAGCACCGCGAGCGCGATGCCGCCGAGCGCCGAGAGCGTCGCGACGGCGCCGAACGCGGCCGCGACACGCCCGAATTCGTCGACTTCGGGAGAACGGGAGTCCGCGTCGGTGCCGGCCCGACCGTCGGCTGAGGAGGGCACGGAGGGCGCCATCGACCGCGGTCAGTCGAGCCGCTCGGCCGCGTCGCGCTGGACCAACGGGTCGGCGTTCTCGACCGGGAGGGAGACGACGTCCTCGCTCGCGAGCTCGTACTCCCGCTCGTCGACGCCGAAGATGGCCCCGACGTCGCGGGTGATCCGGACGGTCGCTCGCTCGGTTCCTGCGGCCGGGTCGGCGTCGGCGGTCGTCGGCGAGTCGGCCGCCGGCTCGCCGGCTGGCGCTCCCTCGGGCACCGCTCCGCCGTCCGTCGTCGCGTCAGCGGTCGATTCCTCGTCGGCGTCGCCCGCGGGAGTCCCGTCGCGCTCCTCGTCGACGCCGACCGCTCCCGGAGGCGCCGGATCGGGCGGCACCGGCGTCGGCTCGTCGCCGTTCGCCCCGGTTCCTTCGGCCGGCTCCGATTCGGAGGGATCCGGGCCGCTCTCGGTCGGCTCGGGCGGCGTGGGCGGAGCGTCGGCGGACGGATCGGACTCCCCGCCGCCCATCGCACCGGCGAGCGCGTCCGAGGCGGCGGGGCCGTCGGCGGCGTCCGCCACCTCGGTACTCGGATCCGTCGGCTCCGCGCCCGTCGGGGACGCATCGGTTTCGGATGTCGGGTCGCTCGGCGTCGGGTCGCGCGACCCCGCGGCGTCGGGTGCGGCAGCGGTCTCGTCGGCGATCTCGTCGGTGGTCTGGGAATCGTCCGGGACCGGTGACTCGCCCGCGAGCACGTCGAGCACCTCCGACTTGTTCGCGGTGATGCGCTCGACGAGGTCGTCGAACAGCCGCCGCTCCTCGGTCGTCATCCCCTCCTCGTCGACCGACATGTCGGCCGCGGCGAAGGAGGCGAGCTTGACGACCTTGCCGACCCGGCGCTCGTAGAGGGCCTCCGCGACCTCTTCGGCGGTCTCGACCTCGTCGGAGAGCCGACGGATGTCGTCGTCCTCGAAGGGGTTGTCGACCTGCTCGGCGCGGCGGTCGCGCGCGGCCCGGAGGTCCGCGACGTACGCGCCCACGTCGTCGTAAAACGAGTCCCGCAGGTGCTGGAGGCTGTCCTTCCGGCGCTCTTTCGCCTGCGCGGATCGGAGTTCGTCGAGGTTCATTCGTCGGTGTACTCCGTCATCGTTCGGGGGCTTTCCGCGCCTCGCCGCGGGCCATCAGGAAGACCCCCGCGAACTCCGGCACGGTGTCTCTACCGGATTCAACTCTGACGCGCTCGCCGTTTAATTCTACCGTCCGATCCGCGTCGGTCTCGATCCGTATCTCGCGGCCGACGAACCGGTCGGGAACCGCGTCTCGGAGCGGGTCGAAGTCGGCCAGTTCGCCGCGGTCGAGCGGCGTGACGACGAGCCCGGACCCGCCGTGGAGCGTCCCCGGCAGCCGGATGAGCCGACGGGTGTCGGTGGTCACCGGCTCGTCGATCGGCGCCGCGTCCTCGGCGGCGACGCGCGTCGCGAGCGCCGAGACGAGTCGCCTGACGCCCGGACCGCCCGCCTCCACGTTCCCCTCGCGGACCGCGGTCGGGTTCCGGTCGAACGCGCCGAGGATCGTCTCCGCGCGGCCCTCCCCGATCCCGTCGAGCTCCATCAGCCGCTCGCGGGCGGCCTCCTCGTCCATCTCGCGGAGGTCGTCGGCGTACTCGACCAGGGCGTCGTGGACGCGCGCGCCCCACCCGCCCTCGGTCCGGAGGACGCGCTTCGTCGTCCCGCGCTCCGAGACGGTCCGGATCAGGGCGTCGGTGTCGAGGTCGATCGCGCGCACGTAGTCGACGATCTCACGGCGCGCGTCGCTGTCTAACTCCCGGACGCTCTGATCGCGGACGTGGACGTGGTAGCCGCGCCCCCCGGAGAAGACGACGGTCACGTCCTCGAACGCGAAGTCGTCGTCGAGGAAGTCCAAGAGCCGAAAGAGGGCGTCCTTACACGCCGCCAGCATCTTGGGGTACGAGGTGGTCTCGGGGTCGACGCCGGGGAGGTGGTCGGCGTCTAAGTCGAAGACGAGGTCGGCGTTCCGCCACCCCTTCTGTCCCATCGTCGCAGCCCCCGGCTCGTCGTAGCGCGCGGCCGAGAAGTAGGCGTGTCGCGGCGCGTTGTCCGCGAAGAACGTGTCGACGTCGCCGAGGTCGAACAGCGACCGGTGGCGGACCATCGTCGTCCCCGACCCCGGGGTCCACGGGATGTGGCCCCACTCGCGGAGGTTCGCGTCGGGCGGGAGCGACAGCGACACCGACCGGTAGTAGTCGCCGAACCGCCCCCGGAGGTACTCGCGGGTCCGGTCGTCCATCGTCTCCTCTCGTACCCGCGGTCGACGTATCAACGTTACCGTTCGCGGGCGACCGCGGAAGAAGCGAGATGAGCACGGGGGAAGAAGCGAGATGAGCGCGGGGGGACGACGGATCACGACCCGAGACGCGGTGGCGCGTGCCTGCGAGCGGCCGGAGCGAAGCGGAGGCCGCGAGGAGCACGCGCGAGGGAGTCGGTCGCCCGAGCGGAGCGACGGGCGACCGACGAGGCTGGGGAGGTGTGAGGCTGCGGTGCCGTGTGGGGGGTGGGGCTCAAAGGGGCAGCCGCGAGGGCGAAGCACGACGACGCAAGCACTGGAACGAGGGAGTGAACGGAGTGAGCGACCGAGTGAAGCGCGCAGCGAGTCGCGCGAGTCCTCGCGGCTGGGGCTTTGGAAGTGTTTGCCGCGGCGACGTTACCGACGTACCGGTGAGCATCTGAGACTTCGACGTCGACAGTCGGGTTCACCACCACCTTCGGCCAAACACTATCCGGGACGGCTCCCTATCCCTCTCGTATGCGATCCGAAGAGGAGGTCAGAGAGCAGTACGAGTTCCTCCGCGAGCAGCTGGACGACGAGGAGATGAGCCACCGCGGCGTCGAGGAGCTGTTCACCCACTACAAGCGCGCGATCGGCTGGGTGTTAGAAGAAGAACATATGTGAGCGCCGTACGACACGTTTATGACTCTCTACGCTGTACAGTCTAGTGACGCTTCGTCTGGAGGGCCGAAGCGTCAGCGGGGACCAATCGGCAGGCCTGACGCGGCTTTTTTCCGCGTCGGGCGTGCCTTCTTCGGAAACTCGACCCCTTAGCGTTCCGCTCGTCGCCTCGCGCCCGAGCGGAGTCGCGCGCAGTTCCACGTTCCACGCCGAGCGGCGCCGCCGAGACGCGGCGAGGTTCCGTTTCCGCCTTGCCACGGCAGGTGGTACCGTTCGACTCTCGAACGGATGCGTATCAGTAGATCGAAACGAGTTCCGGCCGCGAGCACGCGGTCCGGACTCGCGTGACAGTTACGGAATTGACAGAACGGACGTCGGTGTTCCGGGGACGTAAGCCCCGCTGTTCGGTCGTACGTGGACTGATATAACGGTATATTTATTTATTTTCGACAGGTATGTATAGTCAGTTGTATGTACGACCTCACAGGTTTTCAGCGCGACCTGCTCTACGTGATCGCGGGGCTCGACGAGCCGCACGGGCTGGCCATCAAAGAGGAGCTCGAAGGGTACTACGAGAAGGAGATCCACCACGGCCGCCTCTACCCGAACCTCGACACGCTCGTCGAGAAGGGGCTCGTCGAGAAGGGCCAGCGCGACCGCCGCACGAACTACTACACGCTGACCCGCCGGGGCCGCCGCGAAATCGAGGCCCGCACCGATTGGGAAGCCGAGTACATCGAGCACTGACGCGGCCGCCCGTTACCCCCGCGACCGGCCGATAGCCGCCGGCCTCCGTCTCCTCTCCTGTTTCCCGCCGGCCTCCCGCCCCGCGCCGCGAACGGTTGGATTCAAGTCGACCCCGAGGGAACTCCGTCGTATGCAACCGGGAGATCGCGTCCGCGTCGACCGCGGGGGCGTCACCAACGAGGGCGTACTGCTCCCCTCCACGACGCGCGACCACCTCGTCGTCAAGCTCGACGGCGGGTACAACGTCGGCATCGACCGCGAGGAAGCCGACGTCGAGGTGCTCGAATCCGGCGTCCGCGAGGTCGACCCCGCCGCCGAGACCGACGACGCGGGCGAGGCGACCTCCGAGATCACCTTCGACGACGGCCTGCCCACGATTTCGCTCATCTCGACCGGCGGGACCATCGCCTCCACCGTCGACTACCGGACGGGGGCCGTCACGGCCCAGTTCGACGCCGAGGACGTCCTCCGGGCCGTGCCCGAGCTCGCCGGGCGCGCGAACTACCGCGGCCGAGTCGTCGCGAACATCCTCTCGGAGAACATGGAGCCGTCGATCTGGCGCGAGCTCGCCGAAGCCGTCGCCGAGGAGATCGAGGCCGGCGCCGACGGCGTCGTCGTGATGCACGGCACCGACACGATGCAGTACTCCGCGTCCGCGCTCTCGTTCATGCTCGACTCGCCGGTCCCGGTCGTGTTCACCGGGAGTCAGCGATCCGCCGATCGCCCCTCCTCCGACAACGTGATGAACGCGGTCTGCGCCGTCGAGGCCGCGAAGGCCGACCACGCCGAGACGCTCGTCTGTATGCACGCGGGCCCCTCCGACGACGCCTGCGCGCTCCACCGCGGCACGCGCGTCCGCAAGAACCACACCTCTCGCCGGGACGCCTTCGAGACGGTCGGCGCCGCGCCACTCGGGCTGATCGACTACGCGGCCGCCGCCGAGGCGGGCGCGGAGGGCGACGCGGCCGACGCGGCGATCGAGTGGAACCGCGAGCCGCGTCCGCGGGGGGCGGACGACGCGGACGCCGCCGGGACCGACGACGCCGCCCCGGAACTCGCGCCGGACCTCGCGGGCGACGTCGAACTCGTGAAGTTCACGCCCGGGATGGACCCGGCCGCGTGGGCGTACCTCGACGACGCGGACGGGGTCGTGATCGAGGGGACCGGGCTCGGTCACGTCCACACCGACCTCATCCCCCGGATCGAGGAGCTCATCGCGGGCGGCACCGTCGTCGCGATGACGAGCCAGTGTCTCGCGGGCCGCGTCTGCGACCGGGTGTACGACACCGGCCGCGACCTCCTGGACGCGGGGGTCGTCGAGGCCGGCGACACCCTCCCCGGCACCGCGAAGGTGAAGCTGATGTGGGCGCTCGCGAACGCCGCCGACCCGGCCGACGCGATGACCCGGGACCTCGCGGGCGAACTGACCGAGGAGTCGCGCCCCTGGCGATGACGGGGGCGGGAGGCGAGTCCGACGTCGTCGTCCGCGAGGCCCGCCCCGCCGACGCCGACGCGGTCGCGGCGTTCACGCGCGACACCTGGGGCGAGCGCCACGACGACTACATCCCGCGGGTGTTCCCCGACTGGGCCGCCTCCGACGACCCCGACCGCGGCACCTTCGTCGCGACGCTTCCCCCGGACGCCGTCGACGTCTCCGGCCTCGACGGCCGAGAGCCGGGCGACACGCACGTCGCGGGCGACGGCGCCGGCGCCGCCGACGCGGAGCCCGAGGCGGTCGTCGGCTGTATTCAGGCCGTCTCGCTCTCGGAGTGGGAGGCGTGGGGACAGGGGATCCGCGTCGACCCCGCCGCGCGCGGCCACGGCGTCGGCACCGCGCTCTCGGCTGCCGCGCTCGACTGGGCCCGCGACCGCGGCGCCGCAGTCTGCCGAAACATGGTCTTTTCGTGGAACGTCATGGGACTCGGCCAGTCGCGCGCGGTCGGCTTCGAGCCCGAGACCGAGTTCCGGTTCGCGGAGCCGGAGCCCGATCCGGACGCGATCGACGATTCGGGGGTCGATCTCGAACCCCTCGTCGACCCCGACCCGAACGCCGCGTGGGCGTTCTGGAGCGACAGCGACGCCCGCGACCGCCTGCGCGGCCTCGCGCTCGACCCCGACGAGCCGTGGGCCTGCTCCCAACTCACCCGAGAGCGACTCGCGACCGCGGCCGCCGAGGACCGACTGATCGCGGTCGCCGGTCCGAGGTCGGTCGCCGGCTTCGCGGTCCGGACCCGCGTGACGGAGCGCGAAGCCGACGGGGAGACCACGCGGACCGCGACGTACGGCGTCGCCGCGTGGCGCGACCTCGACGCCGCGGGGGCGCTGTACGACGCCGTCGCTGCCGACGCCGCGGCCGCCGACGCCGACGCCGCCCGCGTGCTGATACCCGAGACGGTCGAGCACGTGAGCGACACCGGCGCGAACCGCGTCCCGGTCGCGGCCGAACCCGACTTCGTGATGTCCGCGGATCTCACCGGCGGGTCGTGAGCGGTCGCCGACGGCGAACCGACCGCCGGGTCGTGAGCGGTCGGTTTCTCACGACCGGATCCCCCCGATCGAAGGGCTCAATCCGTTCGACCTCCACTAGTGGGGTATGACCCTCTTCGGCGTCGCCCTCCCGTGGTCGCTCCCGCTCACGCTCGTGATCTACGGCGTCGTCGTCGCCGCCGCGGCGTGGATCTTCCGCGACGCGAGGGCGCGCGGGAGCCGCTACGCGGTCGTCTGGGGGCTCTCGACGCTCCTCTTCACGATCGTTCCGGTGCTCGCGTACCTGTACCTTCACCGCCGCGCCGGTCCGGCGCGCTGAGACGGCCGCCTCGCGCGGGAGGGAGGTCGGTCCGGTGTCGCGCCGACCCGGTCCGCCATCGCGACGCGCGACCGCTCCGGACCGCTTATGTGCGGCGCCGCGGAACGACCGGCGGATGCCCTCCCTCCGCTCTACCGACCGACTGCGCGCGCTCGGTCGCGGTCGCCGGCCGCGCGCGCTCTCCGTCGCGCTCGCCACCCTGCTCCCGCTCGTCGGCGTGGTCGCGCTCGGCTGGAACGCGGCCGCGCTGATGACGCTGTACTGGTTCGAACTCGGCATCACGTCGCTCTGGGCGCTCGTCCGCGCGCTGTTCGCCGGGCGCCCCTCGGAGATCGAACGCGACGGACTGATCGTCGGCCCGCTCGCGCAGCGACGCGCCGGGCTGTCGATCCCGTGGACCGGGGTCGAGATCCGGGTCTCGTCGCTGCTCGTCCTCCCGATCGCCGCGCCGATCCTCGCGGCCGTCTGGGCCGTCGTCGGCGCGCTCACGGTCGGCGTCGTCGCGGACGGCGGGCTGTCGGCCGACGCGCTCGACACCGTGACGCTCGCGGTCATCGCCGTCTTCGTCGGCGAGGCGGCGACGACGCTCGTCGAGTACTTCGGTCGCGGCGAGTACCGCGACCACAGCGCCCAGACCGCGATCCAAGGGGTGTTCGCCCGCGGCGCGGCGATCTTTCTCGGCGCGCTGTTCACCGTCACGATCGTCGCCGCGAGCACGCTGGAGGGCGACACGCCGATCTCCGCGCTCGACCCCGACGCGATCGGGCTCCCGCTCCTGCTCGGCATCGTCGCGGTGAAGTTCGCCTTCGACCTCGCGGGGCTGTACGGCGACCGACTGGCGGCGTTCGACGAGTCGTCGGCGCTCGACCTGGGATTCTCGTACGACCCGCCCGCGGCGGAGTCTGTCGACGGCTCGACCGCGGAGCCGGTCGAAGCGGTCCGACAGCCCGGCCGCGCGCGACTCGCCGGGGCGTCGGCGACGCTCGTTCGCCACCCAGGGCTGTGGTACCTCGCGGCGCTCCCCGCGCTCGTCGGCGTCCTGTTCGCGATCGGTGGCGACCGGGGGACCGCCGCCGCCCTCGCCGCGGTCGCGGTCGCGCTCCCGCTGGGGCTCGCCGCGCTCGACCGCGAACTCCGGTACGGGCTCGTCGAGTACCGCGCCGCCGACGGCGCGCTCGTCGCCCGCGACCGCCTGTTCGGCGTCGTGCTGTGGCGCGTCGAGCCGTGGGACGAGACCGACCTGCGGGTGGAACGCGGGCGGCTCGACCGACGGCTCGGAACCGAGACCGTCGTGATCGAACTCCGCGACGACGAACACCGGATTCCGGGACTCGCCGATCCCGAGCCGGTCCTCGACGTGTTCGACAGGCGACCGGACCGCCCCGACGGACCGGACCGACCGGACGAGTGAGTCGCGTCAGCCGTTCGCATCGCCCGCGTCGTCGCGCCCGTAGAGGGGGTGTGCGTCCCCGGCGAGGCGCTCGAACAGCAGGACGACGGCCCCGTGGAAGGCGACGAGGACGGTCACGCTCGCGACGATGATCGCCACCTCGGCCGGCGTCGAGAGCAGGCCGAGCGAGACGATGAGCGTCGTCGCGCACGCCGGCGGGTGGACCGTCTCGGTCGCGATCATCGCCCAGCTGGTCGTCACGAGGGAGACGACCGCGCTCGCGGTCAGCCGGAACCCCTCGGGGGAGAAGGCGGGGGGCGTCGCCGTCAGCGCGGCGCCGTCAGCGATACCCGCCCACGCCGCGAGCCCCGCGAGCCCGCCGATCAGGTGGCTCCCCACGACGCGGACGGCGCGCTCGCGCTCGCTCCGGCGGTCGAACGCGAGGACGAACGCGGACGGGCCGAGGCTCGGAAAGACGAACGGCTGGCCGGTCGCCCACGCGACCAGACCGAGGACGGTGAAGAGCAGGCCGGCGTAGAGGCTCGTCCCGAGGCGGCGACGCATTGCGCCCCGGTCGACCGGCGACCCACAAATGCCCGGCGGATCGGCCTCGGCACCCCGCGAATCGGCCGCGACACCCCGCGGATCGGCCGTCGGGAACCGGCGCTATCGCTCGCGATAGCCGAACCCGAACGCCTAATTGGTCCCGTCTCGCCCGTGGAGACATGTTCGCGACGCTGCCGGACCTCCTCCGACTGCTCGTCGTCCCCGTGTTCGGGTGGGCGGCCCTTCGGGACGTCCGGACCCGCCGCCTCCCGAACCGGATCTGGCCGCCGCTGTACCTGTTCGGCGCGCTGCTCCTGATCTGGGAGGTCGCCTCGCTGTGGCCGTTCGCCGGGTACGACGGGCGGATCTTCCTCCTGCGGGCCGCGATCAGCCTGCTGTTCGTCGCGCCGCTCGGCTACGCGTTCTGGTACCTCGGCGCGTTCGGCGGCGCCGACGCCAAGGCGATGATCGCGCTCGCGGTGATATTCCCGACGTTCCCGGCCTACGAGATCGGGGCCTTCGCCCTCCCGCTCGTCGACACCGAGGTCGGCGTGTTCTCGCTGACGATCCTCACGAACACCGTCCTGCTCGGCCTCGCGTACCCGGTCGGTCTCGCCGCTCTCAACCTCGTCCGCGGCGAGGCCTCGCCGAGCATGTTCTTCGCGCGACCGGTCCCGACCGACTCGCTGCCCGACCGGCACGGGCGACTGTTCGAGGCCCCGGACGGGCCGACTCGGAACGGTCTCGACCTCGACGCGCTCCGGATGTACCTCCGCTGGCGCGGCCTCGCGCTCGCGGACCTGCGGGCCGACCCGGAGGGGCTCCGCGATCCGGCCTCGGTCGACGAGACGTTCGACCCGACCGACGGCGGGACCCACGTCGGCCCTCGGACGGACGGCGGGACCGCGGTCGACGCCGAGGCCGGCGGCGACGCGGAGCGAGGCGCTCCGTCCCGCTCCGACTTCGACGACCCGTGGGCCGCCGAGCGCTTCCTCGACGAGATCGACCACGGCGCCTACGGCACCGACGCCGCCACGCTCCGCGACGGCCTCGACGTCGTCGCCCGCGAGGCCCGCGTGCTGGTCTCGCCCGGGATGCCGTTCGTCGTCCCGATGGCCGTCGGGCTCGTCGTCTCGCTGACGTACGGCGACGCGCTGTTCGCGGTGCTCGGCGCGGTCGGGCTGGTGTGAGCCGACGGGACGAGCGTATTTATAAATAGAACCGCGGTGGCGCGCGAGCGACCGAGTGAGGACCACAGCGAGTGTGCGCCCGCCTCGCGACTGGGGCTTTGAAAACAATCACCCTACCAAGAGCGATTTATAAACGACTGAGTGGGGAACTCGGGGATTCTCTGTCCGGCTTCGCGAGTCGCTATTTATATATGACCGACGACGGCCTCGTCTTAATTCCCGGCCCAGACGTCGTCCGCGGCGAGGACGCGCGTGCCGACCGGGCGCTTCACGAACTCGCCGAGGTCGCGGCCGACCAGGTCGCCGACGCCGCGCTGGGCGGCCACGTCGAGCAGCCGCTGGTCGACGATCCCGTCGACGACCACGGCGTGCGGCGCGGGCTCGGCGCCCTCGACCGCGTCGAACGCCTCCGCGGCGTCGACCTCGCTGAGAACCTCGAATCCGTCGTCGAGGAGCCGCGCACGGCCGGTCTCCCCGTCGACGACCTCGTCGACATGCGCCGCCATCGATCCCGGTTCGTCGGACTCGCCGTCGCGCTCTGTCCCGGCGGCTTCGTCGCGGTCGGCTTCGGCGCACTCGTCGGATTCTGATTCCAGATCGGCGTCCGTGTCGGGTTCGACGGTTGAGGCCGCGTCGGTGTCGGGCGTCGAGTCGAGCTCGTCCTCGTCGGTCGGCGTCGACTCCGGCTCCGGCGCTTCGCTCGTTCCGTCGGCCGGGGGCGGATCGCCGGTCTCGGTCGCCGCGTCGCG
This sequence comes from Halorubrum sp. SP9, assembly GCF_005435015.1. Classification (NCBI taxonomy): domain Archaea; kingdom Methanobacteriati; phylum Methanobacteriota; class Halobacteria; order Halobacteriales; family Haloferacaceae; genus Halorubrum; species Halorubrum sp. SP9. Next base: position 171,759 of record NZ_SGXU01000002.1, on the reverse strand, counting down.
CGCTTCGGACCCTTCGGACTCTGACGGTTCGGACTCGTCCGATTCGGTCTCCGGCTCGATATCGGGCGAGGCGGCCGACCGGGTCGACGGTCCGGCCGAGTCGTCGTCCGAGGAGTCGTCCGGGACCGCCCCGCCGTCGCCGACGCGGGCGACCGACCCGGGGTCGTCGCCGTCGGCGATCTCCTCGTCGCTCGCTGCGGCTCGGAGGTCGGCGGCGTCCGCGAGGCTGGCGTACGGCACCTTCCCGCGGAGCGCCTCGAAGACGGCGTCGCGGTCGAGGTCCTCGACGGACTCGCCGGGCGGCGCGAACGCGACGTAGTCGACCTCGCCCACCTGGGCGAGCTCGCGGAGGATGAGCTCGCCGCCGCGGTCGCCGTCGAGGAACGCGGTGACGGTCCGGTCGGCGGTCAGGTCGGCGACCGACTCCGGGACGTTCGTCCCCTCGACCGCGACGGCGTTCTTGATCCCGCAGTCGAGCAGCGTGAGCACGTCCGCGCGCCCCTCGACGACGATGACGGCGTCGGAGTCGCCGACGCGGGGGCCCGCCGGGAGCCCCTCGTAGTCGACGATCCCCTCGACGCGGGCGGCGTCGCGGACCTCGTCTAAGACGTCGCTGCTGGCGAGGCTCGTCTCCTCGAAGCCGCCGGCGATCAGCTCCTTCGCGCGCTCGACGACCTCGCGGCGCTTGGCCGCCCGCACGTCCTCGATGCTCGTCACCTCCACGGAGGCGTGACAGGGTCCGATGCGGTCGATGGTCTCCAGCGCGGCCGCGAGGATGGCGGTCTCGACTTTGTCCAGGCTCGACGCGACGGTGACCTCGCCGAACGACTGACCGTTCTCCGACTCGACGGAGACGTCGATTCGGCCGACGCGCGAGGACTCTTGGAGGTCTCGGAGGTCCAACTCGTCTCCGAGGAGCCCCTCGGTCTGCCCGAACACCGCCCCGACGACGTCGCTCCGCTCGACGACGCCGTCGGCCGCGATGGTGGCGTGTATCAGGTATTTTTCTGTGTCTTTCATGAGTGGTGAATGGTGATGTCGGGCGGTAGCGCCCGTCCGTGTGTGGTTGCGCTCCTCGCGGAAAGTAGTTATCGCCACGCCCCTCCGGCCGCGATTGTTGAAGAATAATTTTTTTCGATACGCATATCCGAACCCGTCCAACAGTTCTTAGTGTTTATAGACACATTATTATCTCACATGACGCGCTCACGGAGCGATCTCGTGTGGATACCGACGTTCGCGATACTCGTGGCGTTCGCCGTGCCGTGGCCGCTGTGGGGCATCGACCGCGTCGTCGCGGGGCTCCCGGTCTGGATCTGGTGGCACGTGGCGTGGCTCGGGCTGTGCGCGGCCCTGTTCGCGCTGTTCGTCCGGAGCGGCGCGTGGGAGCGCGGGATGGGGCAGCGCCCGACCGCTGGCGCCGCCGGAACCGCGGAGGAGATCACGGACCGGGCCGCCGCCGCCGAGGCCGCCGACCGGGAGGTGGAGCGCCGATGACGCTCGGCCTCTCGCTCGGCGTCGTCGTCGGGTACCTCGTCGTCGCGCTCGCGCTCGGGCTGGTCGCGTACCGCGTCTCGGAGACGACCGCCGAGGACTACTACCTCGCGAGCCGGTCGATCGGGACGCTCGTGCTGCTCTTCACGACGTTCGCGACGCTGCTGTCGGCGTTCACCTTCTTCGGCGGCCCGAACCTCGCGTACCGCGCGGGCCCCGAGTGGCTGATCGTGATGGGGACGTTAGACGGCGTCCTGTTCGCCGTGCTGTGGTACGTGATCGGCTACAAGCAGTGGCTGATCGGCGCCCGCAACGGCTACGTGACGCTCGGCGAGATGCTCGGCGACCGGTTCGGCTCGACCGGGCTGCGCGCGCTCGTCGCGGGCGTGAGCCTCCTGTGGCTGTTCCCGTACGTGATGCTCCAGCAGATGGGCGCCGGCGAGGCGCTCGTGGGGCTCACGAACGGCGCGGTTCCCTACTGGGGCGGCGCGGCGCTCATCACGGCGTTCATGATCCTCTACGTCGCCGTCGCGGGGCTCCGCGGCGTGGCGTGGACCGACACGCTTCAGGGGCTGTTCATGCTCTCCGTCGTCTGGCTCGCGGCCGCGTGGGTCGTCTCGGCGCTCGGCGGCGTCGGCGCCGCGACCGAGGGGATGCTGGCGGCCCGGCCCGAGTTCGGGGGCTTCGGCGGCGGGACGTACACGCCCGGGTTCATCATCTCGACCGCGATCACCATCGCGTTCGGGGTGACGATGTTCCCGCAGATCAACCAGCGGTTCTTCGTCGCGAAGTCGGCGGCGACGCTGAAGCGGTCGTTCGCGTTATGGCCCGTGCTGGTGCTGCTCCTCTTCGTCCCCGCGTTCATGCTCGGCGCGTGGGCGGCGGGCACCCCGCTGACCGTCCCGGAGAACGCGAACGTGCTCCCGGTCGTGTTGAACGAGTACGCGCCGACGTGGCTCGCCGCGGTCGTCGTCGCCGGCGCGATGGCCGCGATGATGTCCTCCTCTGATTCGATGCTGCTCTCGGGGTCGTCGTACTTCACCCGGGACCTCTACCGCCCGCTGATCGACGCGGAGGCCTCCGAGCGCCGCGAGGCGTGGATCGCGCGGATCGGCGTCGGGGCGTTCGCGGCGCTGGCGTTCGTCGCGAGCCTCTTCCGGCCGGGAACGCTGATCGAGGTCGGTGGCACCGCATTCTCCGGGTTCGCGCTGCTCGCGCTCCCCGTGATCTGCGCGCTCTACTGGCCCCGGACGACGCGCACCGGGATGATCGCGGGCGTCGCGGTCCCGCAGGCGATCTACCTCGCGGTGGTGCTGTCGGCGGTCGTCGGCGCCGTTCCGACGCTGCCCCGTACCGTCGCCGGCGGCTGGGACGTGGCGCTCGGGCTGATGGTCCTGTCCGGGGCGCTCACGGTGGGCGTGTCGCTCGTGACCGCGCCGAGCGAGGAGAGCGACGCCTCGCGGTTCGCGGTGGCCGGGGACTGAGTCCGGGCTCACACGGCTGCCACCGTCGGGGATCGGCTCCGACCTCAGTTGTCGCGCAGGAACCGGAGCGTCTTCGGGTCGGGCTCGTCGTAGTACCGCTCCAGCGCCGTCCCGAACGGTTCGGACTCGTCCGCGACAGAGTCGAACAGCGTCATCGACGACCGGAACTTCAGGTCGTCCGGCGACCCAAACACTTCGTGCGCTGTCCGTCCCTCCAGGGCGTTGACGATCTCCGTACACTCCCGTAGCCGCGGCCCCAGCGTCGAGTGTGCGAGGTACGCGCTCGCCTCCTCGCGGGACCCGATCGCGTAGCGCCGGGAGGTCCGGCTGCTCCCCAACCCCTCGACCTGCGGGAACACGTACCACATCCAGTGGCCGCGCTTCCGTCCCGATCGCAGCTCCTCTTTGGCCGACTCGATCACGCCGGCCTGCGCTTCGACGAAGCGGTCGAGGCCGTGGGGGTCGCCGTCGGACATCTCGTCGGACGACGTTCCCGCCGAGCCGAAATAAATCCGGGTACCGGACCGCCGGGTCTCCGTGTCTCGAACTCGACCGCGCCGGTTCCCACCGCGCCGAACCCGGCGAAAGCCAAAAGACCGTCTCGCCCCGATAACGCGCATGAACGAGCCCGGAACCGAGGGCGTGCTGCTGGACCAGGAGACGCTCCGCGGTCGGCTCGACGACGCGCCGCCGTGGCTCCGCGAGCACTACCGAACCTTCCGGGAGTCGATGCTCGGCGAGCGCGACGGGTCGCCGTTCCCCTGCTACTTCGGCATCGAGGCCGAGCGCGAGGGCGACCTCCTCTACGCGGCCTGCGAGTCGACGACGGACCCAGCCGCGCTGTTGCGGCTGCGCGACGTCCTCTTGGAGTACCTCGACACCTACGCGGACCACGCCGACCGCGCGCCGCTCGCGGTGTTCTTCAGGCCGCCGGCCGGGGACCGGGGCGAGGCGCACTACCACGAGCGGCTCTGGCACGTGCTGGAGTTCCTCCACGTCCACGACCCGGAGCCGTGGCCCGACGACATCCCGACCGACCCGGACACGCCGCGCTGGGAGTTCTGCTTCGGCGGCGAACCGCTGTTCCCCACGTCGCGGGCGCCCTTCTACGACGAGCGGAAGAGCCGGTACTCGCCGGTCGGGCTGGAGGTCACCTTCCAGCCCCGCGCCGTCTTCGAGGGGATCACGGCCGACACCGAGGCCGGCGAGCGCGCCCGCGAGGCGATCCGCGACCGGATGGGCGAGTACGACGGGGTCTGTCCCCACGCCGACCTCGGAGACTGGGGCGCCGAGGGCGACCGCGAGTGGACGCAGTACCTCTTCCGCGAGGACGACGAGGCGAGCCCCGACGCCTGCCCGCTCGACCCCGCGCGAGATCACCCGCGGGCGCGCGAGTCCCTGCTGGAACCCGGCGCGTGGCGTCGGTTCGCGGGCGGAGACCGGAGCGACCCGCCGGTCGCGGAGAGCGCGGATGACTGAGCCGATCGCGCTCCCCGACGACGCCGTCCTCCTCCTCGTCGACTTCCAGACCGGCTTCGACGAGCCGGGCTGGGGCGAGCGCAACAACCCCGACGCCGAGGCGGTCGCGGCCGCCCTCCTCGACCGCTGGCGCGCCACCGGCCGCCCCGTCGCGCACGTGCGACACGCATCGACGGAGCCGGACTCGCCGCTCCGCCCCGACGCCCCCGGCTTCGCGTGGAAGCCCGAGACGGCCCCCGCCGACGGGGAACCGACGTTCGAGAAGTCGGTCAACGGCGCCTTCCTCGACTCAGGGCTCGACGAGTGGCTCCGCGAGGCGGGCCACGAGTCGCTCGTCGTCTGCGGGCTCACCACGGACCACTGCGTCTCGACGACGACGCGCGAGGCCGAGAACCGCGGCTACGACGTCCGCGTGGTCGCCGACGCGACCGCGACTCACGCCCGCGAGGCGCCGGACGGCGAGCGGATCGACCCCGAGACCTCTCACCGCGTCGCGCTCGCGCACCTGCGCGGCGAGTTCGCGACGGTCGTCGAGAGCGCGGAGCTGCTGGCGGAGGCCTGAGCCGAGGCGCCCGCGGTTAGTCGTCGTCGGCCGTCCCGGCGACCGCTTCGCCGCCGCTCGCGCGCTCGGCGGCGTTCGCGAACATCCCGCGCCGCGTCGCGTACAGGAAGTACGCGCCGAGGCCGAGGAAGCCGAGGACGTTCGAGGCCGCGACCGCCCAGAAGACGGCCGCGACGCCCCAGCCCAGCCCCGGCGTCACCGTGACGCCGAAGGCGCCGAACGTCGTCGCGGCGGGAACGGCCGCGAGCGCGATCGGGAACCGGACCGCCCAGTACTTGATCAGGTCGGCGGCGAACGAGGTGCGGGTGCGGGAGGCGCCGTTGAACGCGGCTAACAGGGTGTAGGTCCCGCCGAGCGCCCAGTACGAGGCGCCGAGGATCCGGAGGTACGTGACCGCGAGGTCGCGTCCCGCCGCGGTGAGGTCCGGGGCGAGCAGGTCCGCGATTCCCCCGGCGAACAGGAACTGGACGGCGCCGAGCGCGAGGAACCCCGCGACGACCATCGCGGTGCCGACGGTGGTCGTCCGGCGGGCGCGCGCGGGAGCGTCCGCGCCGACGTTCTGCCCGATCATCGACTGGGCGGCCTGCTGTATCCCGAGCGCCGGGACGATCGCCAGCGTCGCGACCCGCGCGCCGACCGTGTACGCCGCGACGCCCGCCGTCCCGCCGGCGATCGCGACGAGGCCGACGACGAGGACCCTGACCAGCTCGCTCACGCCGCGCTGGCCGCCGAGCGGGAGGCCGACGGAGACGACCTCGCGGACGGTCGCGGGATCGAACGCGAACGCCCGGCGGGTGAGCCGGAACGTGTCGCGGCCGATCCCCGCGGCGTACCCGAGGATCCACAGGAGTCCGGCGACGCCGGCGAGCGCGGTGCCGATCGCGGCGCCGGCGACGCCGAGTTCCGGGGCCGGCCCGACCCCGAAGATGAGCACCGGCGCGGCCACGAGGTTGACGAGGACGCCCACGAGGCTCACGTGGAACACCGCGCGGGTGTCGCCGTACGCCGTGAAGCAGTTCTCGACGGTGTCGCCGACGGCGCCGACGGGGAGGACGGCGACCACGATCGCGAGGTACGTCGCCGTCGTCCCGGCGAGCGCCGGGTCCGCCCCGAGCAGCGTTACCACCTCCTCGGCGTAGACGACAACCGGAACCGCGACCGCAGCGGTGACCGCGAGCGCGACGAGCGCGCCGTTGACCGCGACGCGGCGCGCGCCCGCCTCGTCGTCGTCGCCGGCGCGCTGCGCGACGAGGATCTGGGTGCCGACCGCGCCGATCACGACCGTCGCGCCGAGCAGCGACTGGATCGGGAGGCTGAGGCCGACGGCGGCGACCGCGTCCTCGCCGACCCGCCCGAGCCAGAACGTGTCGATCAGCGCGTTGGCGACGTACACGACGTTCTGCGCGACGAGCGGCGCGGCGAGGACGAGCAACACGCGCCCGACCGGCCCGTCGGTGACCGCCTCTCGGTCGACGTCCCACATCGGATCGTTTCGGTATTAGAAGGAGATAATAAAAGAGTGCTGGTCGTGAACACGACACTCGAACCGGAGGGTCCGCCGTCGGTTCGTCCCGGCTCACCGGCGGTCCGACCGTCCCGCGGCGGCGGTCGGTCTCCGGTCGCAGGCGGTCTGTCCGCCGCGCACACCGTCCCGGTTCCGCGCGCTCGGCGCCGGCCCGGTTCCGCGCACAGGCCGCTTGCCGCCCGCGAAGGGAAACCTCTTAATGGACTACACACGGACTCTGTGATATATGAGCAACGGCGACGACGACCCGGCCGACGCCTCCGAGGAGGCCGACGCCGCGGACGACGGCGGGGACGCCGGCGAGTCGGCGGAGACGGCCGCCCCGACGCTCCCCGATGACGCGACCGAGGAGTCCCTGACCGAGTACCTCGACGAGATCGCCGGCCGCCTCGAGGCCGCCGAGACGGAGGCCGACCTCGACGACGTCGAGGCGCTCTTAGACGACGCGGAGACCGGGATCGAGGAGGCGGACCTCCCCGAGCCGGACGAGGACGACGAGGACGCCGACGACCCCCGCGGCGACCTCGAAGCCCGCGTCGCGGAGCTCCGCGAGGGGGTCGAAGACGCCCGCGGCCCCTACGGAGAAGACGTCGTCGACGCGGTCGAGGCGGCCGCCGGGACGGTCGAGGACACGGAGTGGACCGACGCCGGGCACGACGACGTCGCGGCCGCCGTCGCGTCGTTCGTCGCCGAGGCCGCCGACGCGATCGACGACGCGGCCCCTGACGCGATCGACGTGGCGCCCGACGCGATCGACGGGGCCGAGGAGGACCCCGAGGCGCTCTTAGACGAGGTCGCGGACGGCGAGGAGACCGACGACGCCCCCGGGCCGATACCCGTCGATCGGCTCACCGCGGCGCTCGACGCCGTCGCCGCGGCGGTCGCAGACGCCGGCTTCGACGCGGACGACGACGCGGACGTGATCGCCGCGCTGCTGGAGGCGACCGGCGACCTGGAGGCCGCCCTCGACGACGCCGAGGAGTGGGACGACCTCGAGACCCACGAGCAGCTCCGGGCGCAGGAGTACTACGACGTGCTCGGCCACTACAAGGACTTCCCGGTGGAGTGGGCCGCGCTGAAGGAGCACGAGGCGCGGGGGAACGTCGACATGATCCTGCTCGCGCTCGACTCGCTCCAGTCCGAGTTCATGGAGCGCCACTGCCTGGAGGCGTTCGAGCGGATGGGCAAGCGCGGCAAGACGGACGACTCCGTCGAGGAGGTCCTCGGCCGCGCCGAGAAGCGCGACCGGCCCGCGATCCGGATACTCGGGAAGATGGCGGCCGCGGAGGCGACCGACACCCTGATCGAGTACGTCGGCGAGGACTCGAACCCGCAGCTCCAGAAGGCGACGTTCAAAGCCCTCGGCGAGATCGGCGCGCCCGAGGCGGTCCAGCCGCTCGCGGACCGGCTCGACCCCGACGGCGACACCGACGAGCTGGTCCGTCCCCACGCCGCCCGCGCGCTCGGGCTGATCGGCGACACCCGCGCCGTCAAGCCGCTCGCCGACGCGCTCGAAGCGCACCCGTCCGACGACGTCCGCGCGGCCGCCGGCTGGGCGCTGCGGCAGATCGGCACCCGCGAGGCGCTCGAAGCGGTCGCCGAGTACGCCGACGAGCGCTCGTTCGTCGTCTCGACCGAGGGCGAGAAGGCGCTGGACGCGCTCGACGACGAGACCGAGCCCGCGGCGACGGCCTGAATCGCCCGCGACTGTCCGTCTCGGGTCCGAGTAATCGTCCCGGTCGCGAACCCTTTTATCAGATACCGGCGACAGGTCCCCCGTGTCGCTCCGTCCTCCGAAACGCCCGTCTCGCGTCGCGACGCTCGTCCTGCTCGTCGCGGTGACGAGCGTCGCCTGCTGTTCCACGGCGGCTGCCGCCCCTCTCGACGGGGGTGAACCGACGCCGACGAACGCGTCCGACGCCGCCCGTGAGCCGCGGATCGTCGAGCTGTACCCGAACCCGGCGACGGAGGAGGACCGCGGCGAGTACCTCGTCGTCTCCCTCCCGGAGCGCGGGAACTGGTCGCTCTCCGACGGCTACTACGACGCCGACATCCCGGCGAACGCGAGCGGAACCGTGACGCTGTCGATGGCGCCGAACCGGACCGCGTCGATCCTCGGCGGCTCCGCGGGGGATACCGAGGCGACGGGTCCCGACACCCCGGAGATCCGTCGCCTGAACGACTATTTTCCCCTCTCGGCCTCGGGCGAACGGATCGAACTCCGTCGTGACGGAGCCGCGGTCGACGTCGCCGCCTACGACCGCGCCAGCGAGGGGGACCGCTGGCGGGCCGCGTGGGGGGAGTGGCGGCCGCGAGGGTACGAGCCCCGGTCGCCACGTCGAACGCCGGGCGCCGCCGTCACGCCGTTCGTCCTCCCGGACAGTCCCGGGATGCCCGTCGAACCGTTCCGAACCGCCGACGACCGCCTGTTCGTCGCCGGCTACACGCTGGCGTCGGAGCGGGTCGTCGAGGCGCTCGCCGCCGCGGCCGACCGCGGGGTGCGCGTTCGGGTGCTGCTGGAGGGCTCGCCGGTCGGCGGATTCTCGTCGCGGAGCGCGAAACTGATCGACCGGCTGACGGCCGCCGGCGTCGAGGTCCGGATCCTCGACGGCGAGGTCGAACGGTTCCGGTTCCACCACCCCAAGTACGCGGTCGCGGACGACGACGCCGTCGTCCTCACGGAGAACTGGAAGCCGTCCGGCACGGGCGGGCGGAGCAACCGCGGGTGGGGAGCGCTCGTCGAAGGCGACACCGGTATCGAGGGGAGCACCGGGACCGAGGGGGGCACCGCCTCCGAGCGCAACGCGACCGTCGCGGACGACCTCGCCGCGCTGTTCCTCGCCGACTTTCGGGCGCACGACGCGCGGCGGTGGCGCGATTTTCGCGCCGATACCGAGTTCTACGACGGCGGGCGGGCGAACGGCTCGTTCCCGACCCGGTTCGAGGCTCCGAGGGAGCCGGCGGCGGCGAACGTGACCGTCCTGACCGCGCCCGGCAACGCGGCCGACCGGATCGTCGCGCGGATCGACGCGGCCGACGAGCGGGTGCTCGCGGTCGTGCCGCGCGTCGGCGGTCCCGACGGTCGGATCGTGCGCGCGCTCCGACGTGCGGCCGACCGCGGCGTCGACGTTCACCTGCTCCTCTCGAACGCGTGGTACGACCGCGAGGAGAACCGGAACCTCTCGGCGGCGCTCGCGAACGAACCGATCGCGGTCGACCTCGCGGCGCCGCGCGGTCGGTACGGGAAGGTCCACGCGAAGGGACTCGTCGTCGACGACACGGCGATCGTCGGCAGCCTCAACTGGAACCCGAGCGCGACGACGAACAATCGGGAGGTCCTGATCGCGATAGAGAACGAGTCCGTCGCGGACTTCTACGCCCGCGCGTACGCCGCCGACTGGCGCGGCGGCGGCGTTCACCTCCCGATCACGCTCGTCGCCGGGTTCGGCGTCGCCCTCGCGGGGGCCGGTGCCGTCGCTCGGCGCGGAGTCGAGTTCGGCTGAAAACGACGTCGACTGTCGGCGGTCGCGGCCGCCGGCTCAGTCGTCGAGCGCGATGGTCGACGAGAGCGCCTCGTCGATCTCGGCGCCGGCCATCTTCTCGACGAGCGCCTCGATGACCTCGCTCCGGCGGCCCTTCACGAACTTGATCGAGCCGACGACGAGGTGGCCGCCGCCGGAGACGCCGGCCTCGGGCAGCTCCTCGTTCAGCTCGGTCACCATGTTCGGGATATCGAGCCGGACCCCATCGGAGCGGAGCACGCAGAAGTCGGGCCCGTAGCCGATGGTGATGACCGGGTCGCCCGTCTCCTTCACCCGCGCGTCGTGGAGCTCGCCGGTCGTCTTCCCCGGCGCGGGGTAGGTGAACCGGTGGGCGTACTCGTCTAGGTCGATCCGGTAGAGGTGCGCGCCGGAGGCGAGCCGCTCGTGTTCGACGTGGTCGTCGACGGCGTCGAGCTGGCGATCCACGTCGCGTTCGGCGCGCTCCGAGAGGAACTCCACGAGCTCCTCGTGACGCTGTTCGTCGTCGCAGCCCACGTTCAGGGCGTCGTTGACCAGCGTCTTCCCCTCGGAGTAGCGGAGCCAGTGGGCGGCGTAGTCGAGCGCCTCGCCGATGTCGAGGAGGTCGGACTCGTCGTACCCCGCGCCCGCGGCGAGCGCGACGTAGTCGTCCATCGCCTCCGCCTTCGAGCGGTCGGAGAGGCCGGCGACCGCCGGCACGTGTTCGAGCTCCTCGGTGAGCGACGGGTCGATCAGGCGGGCGAGCTCGACGCACATCATCCCCGTCGTGACCCGGTAGTCCTCGCCGTGGAGGTAGGGATTAACGTGGGCGTCGAGCAGCGGCTCGACCGCCTCGGGGTCGGGGTGGTGGTGGTCGACGGCCGCGATGGGGATGTCGTAGTGCGCGAGGTTCTCGTAGGCCGGCACGTCCTCCTCGGTCGACCCGTTGTCGAGCATCAGCAGGAAGGGGAGCTTCTGCCCGTGGCGGGCCCGGCCTTCGAGCGCGAAGTTGAGGTCGCGGGTGACGTCCTCCATCTCGTAGTAGGGCGCCTTGCTCGGGAGCCGCTTGAACAGGTGGCGCGCCGCGTCCGGGTCCCCGTGGACCTCCTCGATCAGGTTCTCGACGGCGAGCTGGACCGGGATCGCGGCGCACATCCCGTCGCCGTCGGCGTGGTGCCGGACGCGGATCGGGCGGCCGGCGAGGACGGTCCGGCGGAGGAGTCGCGCGAGCTCGCGGAGGTCCTCGTGGATCGGCTCGAACGCCTCCCACTCGACGAGCGGGTCGACGTCGGCGGGCTCGGCGCGCTCGTCGAGGGCCGTCTCGTAGCGCTCGCGGGCGTCGCCGGCGCGCTCGTCGGAGAGCCGCTTCAGCGAGTCGACCTCGAGCTGGAGCGCCTCCTCGCGGCTCTCGATCGTCCCCGAGGCGTGGACCATGTCGCCGACCTCGACCTCGGGGTACGCCCGGACGCCGGCGGACTCGAAGGCGGCACAGGAGAGGACGCCGGAGGCGTCCGCGACGGCGAACACCGTCGGGCCGCCCGTCTGTTTCGCTTGGACGACCTCCCCCTCGACCGTGACCTCGTCGCCCGGGGTGAGCCCCCGGACCCGCGAGACGGTCGGTTCGTGGGCGACGACTTCGGTGCGGTAGTCGTCGGGGTCGACGTCGTCGAACGCCACGTCGCCGTTCTCCTTCACCTCGGTGAGCCGGACGATCAGCCGGTCGCCGACCGCGTACTCGCCGTCGAGGTTCGACTCGTGGACCAGGCCGCTCACGGCGTCGGAGAGGTCGACGAACACGCCGTAGTCGACGACGCCGTTGACCTCCGCGTGGTACAGGGCGTCGACTTCTGCGTCTTCGAGGGTGCAGTCCGGCGCCAGGTCGTAGACGGTCGGGCGGTCGCCGGTCGCGCTCTCCGCTCGCTCGTCCTCGGCCGTCCCCTCCGCCGCGTCGGCGTCGAGTTCGGGGCTCGAATCGCCCCGCGTGCCGGAATCTCCGGCGGTGTTTTCGCTCATGGACACGTCTCGGGAACGGCCGGTGTTAAGCCTGTTCTCTCGGGGCTCACGGCACCGGACTCGATCGTCGACGGCCGAGAGACCCATCCGCGTCCCGCGGTCCGGAACCCCTATGAGGCGACGGCGACTTGTCTCGTTCATGCGACTGTTCCGCTCGGACGAGCTCCTCGGCATCGCCCGAGAGACCCTAGAGTTCGTGCTCGAGGCGAGCGAGGAGACGCACCCCAACGAGTACATGGGGTTCCTCCGCGCGGACGACGCCCGGAAGCTGGACCTCGACCGGGAGGGTCAGGTGATCACCGACGTGCTCGTCATCCCGGGGACGGAGTCGAGCCCGACGAGCGCCACCGTCCGCACCAACATGAAGCCGAACGACATGCGCGCGGTCGGGTCGGTCCACTCGCACCCGAACGGCGCGCTGCGCCCGAGCGACGCCGACCTCGCCACCTTCGGACAGGGGAAGGTGCACATCATCGTGGGCGCTCCCTACGGGTGGGGCGACTGGAAGGCGTTCGACAACGAGGGGGCCCAGACCACCCTCGACGTGCTCGACGTGGCGGTGCCCGACGAGCACTTCTTCGATTTCACCCAGGCGGACATCGACCGCGAGCTGGACGACCGCGACTCCGGCGGCTTCCTCTCGTGGTTCAGATGACGCGGGTCGTCGCGCAGGGGACCTTCGACCTGCTTCACCCCGGCCACGTCCACTACCTGGAGGACGCGGCGACGTACGGCGACGAGCTCCACGCGATCGTCGCCCGCCGCCCCAACGTCACGCACAAGCCCGCGCCGGTGCTGTGCGCCCGCCAGCGGCGCGACATGGTCGACGCCCTCGACGCGGTCGACGAGGCGCACCTCGGGGACCCCGAGGACGTGTTCGTCCCCATCGAGCGGCTCGACCCCGACGTGATCGTGTTGGGGTTCGACCAGCACCACGACGAGGCCGACATCGCGGCCGCCCTCGACGCCCGCGAGATCGACTGCCGCGTCGAGCGCGCCTCGGGCCGGGAGCCGAACTACGAGGACGAACTGCTCTCCAGCGGCGACATCGTCGACCGGATCCTCCGCGAGCGCGGCGACGAGTCGGACGCGACGCCCTCGTGACTCGCCGCCGGAGGACCCGGTCGACCGCCACGCGCCCGAACTCGCCCGGGGGCGGAAGCGCGGCATCTAAATGGGCTGACTCCCAAATCGAGGTGAGTGAATATCCCCGATAAGTTCCCCGCGGTGTTGGCCGCGGCCGCGATGGGCGTGTACCTCCTCGTCGTCGTCGGTGCGACCACCTCCCTCACGGAGGCGGCGACCGCCTGTGGCGGCTGGCCCGCCTGCGGGGACGGCGCCGCGCTCCCGACGGCGACCGAGGGCTGGATCGCCCTCGGCCACCGCGTGCTCGCGGTCGCCGTCGGGCTCCTCGTCGCCCTCTCCGCCGCGCTCGCGTGGCGGAACGGTGCCGACCGTCGGGTTCGCGCCGCGCTCGCGCTCGCGCTCGTCGTCTACCCGGCCCAAGCGGGCGTCGGGGCTCTCGTCGCGGTCGACGGGCTGCCGGCCGCGCTCGAGTCGGTTCACCTCCTCCTCGGCGTCGGCATCTTCGGCGCCGTCCTCGCGGCGCTCGCCTGGTGGCTGGAGAGCGAGACCGGCGTGCCGGACGACGCGCCCGACGACTTCGAACCCGGTACCGACGACCTTCCGCCGATCGAGGACGCGCCGGAGCCGGAGATCCCTTCCGCGACGCTCCCCCGGCTGAAGGCGACCGCGGCGGCGTACTTCCGACTGATGAAGCCGCGGCTGATGTGGCTGCTCTGCCTCGTCGCCGCGGCCGCGATGGCGCTCGCGGGCGGGTCCGGGTTCACGCCCCGGGTCGTGGCCGCGACGCTCGCCGGCGGCGCGCTCTCCATCGGCGCCTCCGGGACGTTCAACCACGTCCTCGAACGCGACGTCGACAAGCGGATGCAACGCACCAGTGACCGCCCGCTGGCGACGGACCTGGTCCCGGTCACGAACGCCCTCGCGTTCGGCGGCCTGCTCGCGGTCGCCTCCCTCGCGCTGTTCTGGACGGTGAACCCCCTGACGGCCGCGCTCGGGCTGGTCGCCATCGCGTTCTACAGCGTCGTGTACACCCTTGTGTTGAAGCCCAACACGGTCCAGAACACCGTCATCGGCGGCGCGGCCGGCGCGCTCCCGGCGCTCATCGGTTGGGCCGCGGTCACGGGCGAGGTCGGCGGCGGCGGGCTGCTGCTCGCCGCGGTGATCTTCCTGTGGACGCCGGCGCACTTCTACAACCTCGCGTTGGCGTACAAGGATGACTACGAGCGCGGCGGCTTCCCGATGATGCCCGTCGTCCGCGGCGAGACCGCGACGCGCCGTCACATCCTCTGGTACCTCGGCGCGACGCTCGTCGCCGCGGTCGCGCTCGCCGCGGCCGCCGACCCGCTCGGCGCGCTGTACGCCGTCGTCGGAGTGGCCGTCGGAGGGGTCTTCCTCTGGGCGGTCGTCCGGCTCCACTACGAGCAGACCGAGGGGGCGGCGTTCCGCGCGTTCCACGCCTCGAACGCCTACCTCGGCCTGCTGCTGTTCGCGGTCGTCTTCGACGCGCTGGTGGTCTGAGGCGGTCGGCGGCTCGCTCGGACGATCCGGGGCCGACCGCGACCCTCCCCTTTAATCCGGTTGGCGTACTACCGTCGAGTATGACACGCGTCGAAATCGAGTACTGCGTCCCGTGTGGCATGTTGAACCGCGCTCAGGACGTCTCAGAGGCGATCCTCAAACAGTTCGGCGAGAGCGTCGACGAGGTCGCCCTGGTGACCGGCGACGCGGGCGTGTTCATCGTCCGCGCCGACGGCGAGGTCGTCTTCGACAAGGAGGAAGACGAGTACGACGTCGACGCCATCGTCCGCGCGGTCAAGCCGCACGTCGGCGCGACCGCGTAACATCCGACCGCGGTCTCGGCGTCGCTCTTCTCGTCGACGCAACGCCTCGAAATTCCTTGCGGATAGTTCACGAGGCGCAAGCTAACTGTCGCTCGGCCGCGAACCGCCCCGGCGACGTCGGACGCATCGGAGTGGGCGCGCGACGAACCTCCCGCCGAGCACCCGACCTCCGGGACCGACGATCCGACGCTGGCGGGTGACCCCGCGTCCGGCGCGGACGACCGACCGTAGCTCGCGCGGACTCGGTATCGGTCCCGGCTCGGAACCGCCGTCGTCGCCGTCGCCGTCCTCCTCACCGCCGCGCTCACGGCCGCGGCGTCCGTGGCCGTCGACGCGCCGTACGCGGGGGTCGAGGGCCTCGGTCCCGGGATCGTCCCCCCCGTTCGTCGCCCTGTTCACCTGCTCGGCGGGCTGGGATTCGTCTCCACCGCCCTGATCGAGCGGTTCGACGCCTCGGTCGGCAGGCTCCTCCGGTACAACCTCCGGCTGCCGGCCCCGCTACCGCTCGGCGTCGGGGTCTACCTGCTTTCGAACCTCGTCCTCGGACAGGGCGTCGACGACGTGCCGCTCGCGCCGTGCTCGTCCTCCTCAGCGGGCTGTACGTGAACCTCGCGTACAAGCGCCTCGCCGCGCTGGCGCGCCGGCTCCTCCCCCCGGAGAGCGGTCGGAGCGAGGGCGGCACCGGACAGGGCGGGAACTGACCGGCCCGGGGCCTCAGTCCGGGTCGAACACCGCCCGCGCGGAGTTCGTCACCACGAGGAGGCTGCTCGACGCCATCGCGAGCGCGGCCAGCAGGGGATTGAGGACGCCCGAGAGCGCCAACGGGATCGCGACGGCGTTGTAGACGAACGCCCAGCCGAGGTTCTGCTTCAGCCGCCGGTTCGTCCCGCGCGTGACGGCGAACAGCTCCGGGACCGCGGAGAGGCGGTCTTCCAGTAGGACCGCGTCCGCGGCGTCCGCCGCGAGGTCCGTCCCGGAGGCGATCGAGACGCCGAGGTCGGCCGCGGCGAGCGCGGGCGCGTCGTTGCTCCCGTCGCCCACCATCGCGACCGAGCCGTCGGCGCGGAGGCGTCTGACGGTTTCGGCCTTCGCCTCCGGCGGCACCTCCGCGAACACCTCGTCGATCGCGGGGTGGTCCGCGAACCGCGTCGCGGCCGCTGGCGCGTCGCCGGTGAGGACGACCACGCGCCGCCCGTCCGCGTCGAGTTCGGCGACGACCGCCTCCCACCCCTCGCGCACCTCGTCACCGACGGCGAGGACCCCTCGCACGCGACCGTCCCAGCCGACGTAGACGGGGACGTTCCCGCGGTCGCGGGCGGCCGTCCCCGCCTCGCGGAGCCGATCCGCGGCCGGCCAGCCGCGCTCGTCGAAGCAGTCGGGGTGGCCGACGAGGACCTCATCGCCGTCGACGACGCCGGAGACCCCGCGGTCGAGGACGTCGACGTCGGTCGCGGCGGGGCCGTCGAGGGCGTCGGTCACGTCGGCGGTCGGATCCCCGGCGGTCGCGGCCCCGCCGTCGGCCGCGGCCCGTTCCTCGTTTCGGCCCGTCTCGTCTCCCAGCACGCCGGAGACGATCGCCTCGGCGACCGGATGGATCGAGGCGCGCTCGACGGCGGCCGCGCGACTCCGGACCCGGTCGACCGGGGTCCCCGCCTCGGCGGTCGCGTCGAGCAGCCGCATCTCGCCGTCGGTGAGCGTCCCGGTCTTGTCGAGGACGACGGTGTCGACGTCGGCTGCCGCCTCGAAGACGGCGTCGGAGACGACGACGATGCCCCGCTCCGCCGCGTCGCGGATCCCGGCGGCGACCGCGAGCGGGGTCGCCAGCCCGAGCGCGCACGGACACGAGACGATCAGCACGGTCAGTCCGACCAAGGCGGCGTCGATCGGCGCCGAGCCGAGGGCGAGGGTGGCGGCGGCGCCGACGGTCGCGACCGCCACGACGAGGGGGACGAACACCGTCGCCAGCCGGTCGACGAGCCGCTGGATTCCGGACCGCGAGCTCTGGATCTCCCACAGCAGGCGCACGAGGGTGTCGAGGGTGTTCGCCGCGTCCTCGCCGACCTCGATCACGACGGGCGAGTCGGTGACGACGGTGCCCCCGCGGACCGGGTCGCCCTCGCGTTTCGTCGCCGGGAGCGACTCGCCCGTGACCAGGGCCTCGTCGACCGCGGCGGTCCCCTCGGCGACGGTCCCGTCGAACGGCACGCGCTCGCCGGGGCGCACGAGCAGGCGGTCGCCCGGGTCGACCGCGTCGGCGTCGAGTGGCTCGCCCGCCTCGGTGCGCACGGTGCGGTCCTCGGTCGTCGTCAGGTCGGCGAGCATGCCCGTCGCCCGGCACTTAATTATCGACTCGTAGTGGTTGCCGGCAGTGACGACCAAGATCACGGCGATGGTCACGTCGAAGTAGAGGTCGGTCCGACCGACGAGCAGCGCGAGCGTGCTGTACGCGTACGAGCTCGTCGCCGCGAGCGACACGAGGAGGTCCATGTTGGGCTGTCGCGCCCGGAGGCTCACGTACGCGCCGCGCAGGATCGGATAGCCGGTGTAAAACAGCACGATGGAGGCGAACAGCCAGATCTGCGCGAAGAGGTAGGTGCCCGAGACCCCGCCCAGCTCGATGATCGGCTCGTAGCCGAAGTAGGTCGGGTACAGGAAGACGACGTACCACAGCATCGCCATCATCCCGAAGAAGCCGCCGCCGATCAGGAACCGGACCACGGCGTCGTCGCCGTCGTCGGCCGGGTCCGCGCGGTCGCTCGCCGAGTAGCCCGCGACAGAGAGCCGGTCCGGGAGCTCGTCGGCGCTCACGGCGTCTGGGTCGTAGTCGACCCGGATCGTATCGGTGGCGTAGCTCGCCTCGGCGGCCGCGACGCCGTCCTGCTCGCCGGCCGTCATCTCCAGGAAGGACTCGCAGGTCGCGCAGTGCATCCCGTCGACGTGGAGGAACGTCGTCTCGCCGTCGAACTCCTCGTCCGGCGTCGCGTCCGGGCCCCGCTCGTCGAGGTCGTCGAGATCCTCGACGTCGTCGAGCGAGCGCGCGACCGTCAGGCAGCCGCGGCAGCAGAACTCGCCGTCGACGTCGGGGGCCGTGTGCGGGTCGTCCCCGGTCGGGAGGTCACAGAGGGTACAGCCTGACATGCGTGATGGTGTCCGTCGTTCCGCCGAGCGGCGCGTTCCCGGACCGTCGGCCGCTGGGCGGCGTGCCCTCGGCCCGTCCGTCGCCTCGCGGTGCGTCCCGACCGGTTACGCCTGATCCGGTTCGGTCGTGTCGCCCCCGAATCCCGGTAGGCTTCCGCCGGTCGCGATCCGGAGGCTCGCCCAGATGAGCAGGACGTTCACCAGCGTGACCGCGACGACGAACTCCGCGCGGTCGGCGATGAACACCGCCGCGGGAACGAGCCCGCCAAGGACCAAGAGGACGGCCTGTTGTAACGAGAATCGCATAGAGTCGCTACGCTTCTGGTAGTCATAGATAACGGCAAAGTTCTCACGAGCTGGGAACGAGTCGATCGTATATATTACGAGGGTCGTAATCCGGGGTATGGCTCGAAGCGAGACCGCACGCGCCGACACGGACGACGTGGGCGGCGACGGGGAGGAGTTCGACCCGATCGGTACGCTCACGCTCATCGGGATCTACTTCGTGATTCTAGTGCTCGCATGGGTGTACATCTACTTCGTAGAGTTCCTGGGACGAGATCTCGTCGTGGTGGGGTGATCAGAGGTGCACATCCACGCGTACGAGAAGCTCTGGCTCGCGCTCTCGATCGTGTTGATCCTCGCCCTTATCGGGACCGTGACGTACGGCGCCGTCGGCCCGGGCGTGGCGATGGTCGCCGACTCGCAGTCAACGATCGACCCGGCGGCGCTCGACGAGGACGAACGGTTCTCTGAGCCTCGAGTCGAGCAGGTCGGCGAGAACGAGTACGAGGCGTACGTCGTCGCCCGACAGTTCGGGTTCCAACCCGACCCGATCGTCGTGCCGGCGAACAGCACGGTGACGTTCTACGTCACCTCCGCCGACGTGATCCACGGCTTCGAGGTGGTCGGCACGAGCGCGAACACGATGGTCGTCCCCGGCGAAGTCTCGGAGATCACGGTCGAGACCGACGAGCCCACCGAGTACGGGATCGTCTGTAACGAGTACTGCGGCGCGGGTCACCACGTCATGCAGGGGAAGCTCCACGTCGTCAGTCAGTCGCAGTTCGAGAACCGAGGAGGTGACTCGGCGTGAGCACGGCCCTCGAGTCCGAGCGGACGTTCGTCGACAAGTTCCCCGACGAGGCGCGCGTCGTCCGCGCGGCCTTCCTGAGTTCGTTCTTCGCCCTGTTCCTCGGCGCGGTGTTCGGGATCATCCAGACGCTCCACCGGACCGATGTCGCGCGGATCATCCCCTCGACGGATTACTACACCGTTCTCACCGCGCACGGCGTCTTCATGGTTATCAGCTTCACGATCTTCTTCCTCGTCGGGTTGTTCACTTGGGCGATAACTCGGAGCCTTGACCGGCCGCTGTTGAACATCAAGATCACGTGGACGTGGTACGGACTGATGGCGACCGGCATGACGCTCACCGGCGTCTCGATCCTCGCCGGGTTCGTCGACTCCATCGACATGAGCGCGGACGTGCTATACACCTTCTACGCGCCGCTTCAGGCCCACCCGCTGTTCTACGCCGGGCTCGTTGTGTTCATCGTCGGCACGTGGATCGCGGGGGCGGACTGGTTCCGGACGTTCCTCGCGTGGCGGCGCGACCACCCGGACGAGCGGATCCCGCTCCAGACGTTCATGGTGTTGACCACGATGACGATGTGGTACATCGCCTCGTCCGCCGTCGCCGCCTCCGTGCTGCTGTTCCTCCTGCCGTGGTCGCTCGGCTTCATCGACCAGGTGAACCCGACGCTGACCCGGACGCTGTTCTGGTTCTTCGGCCACCCGGTCGTCTACTTCTGGCTGATGCCGGCGTACATGCTCTGGTACACCGTCCTGCCGAAGATCGCCGGCGGGCGGCTGTTCAGCGACCCGCTGGCCCGGGTCGTGTTCGTGCTGTTCGTCCTCCTCTCGACGCCGGTCGGGATCCACCACCAGTACCTCGACCCCGGCATCGCGGAGGGGTTCAAGTTCATCTCGATGACGAACACGATGTTCCTGCTGTTGCCCAGCCTGCTCACCGCGTTCACCGTCGTCGCGAGCGTCGAGTACGGGGCTCGCAAAAACGGCGGCACCGGACTGCTCGGCTGGCTCACGCACCTCCCGTGGCGGAAGCCGGAGTTCACCGGCATGATGCTCGCCGGGCTCATGTTCGCGGCCGGCGGCTTCTCCGGGATGGTGAACGCCGGGATGAACATCAACTACCTCATCCACAACACGCTGTGGGTACCGGGCCACTTCCACCTCACCGTCGGGACCGCGGTCGCGCTGACCATGATGGCCGGGACCTACTGGCTCTGGCCGCAGATCAGCAACAAGCCGATCTACAGCAGTCAGATCGGGCTGTTTCAGGTCGTGCTCTGGTTCATCGGCATGGCGCTGATGTCGAACGCGATGCACGCGCAGGGGCTGCTCGGTGTGCCGCGTCGGACCGCCGAACCGGAGTACTCCGGCTTCGACTACCCGACGATGTTCGGCGGCTTCGAGGAGCTGAACATCCAGATAGCGATCGGCGGGACGCTGCTTTTCGTCTCGACGATCTTCT
The DNA here is from genome assembly GCF_005435015.1 of Halorubrum sp. SP9. NCBI lineage: Archaea > Methanobacteriati > Methanobacteriota > Halobacteria > Halobacteriales > Haloferacaceae > Halorubrum > Halorubrum sp. SP9. Next base: position 151,080 of record NZ_SGXU01000002.1, on the reverse strand, counting down.
TCCTCGGGAATCTCGTGTTGACGATGGGGAACCCGACGGCCTCCGGCCTCGCGGAGACGCTGCCGACGCCGGTCTCCGGGCCGGAGGACGCCCCGCAGGTGCTCGATAACCTCCGCCTGTGGGTGAGTATCGCGCTCACGCTCGTCGTCCTCGCGTACGCGCTCCCGCTCGCCGCGATCATCAACCGCGGCGGCCTGCTCGGCCCCGGCGTCGGCACGTACCCGGTGTGGCTCGCGCCGCTGTTCGACGCCCTCGCGGACGCCGCCGCGCCGCTGCTCGGCGCGGTCACCGACGCGTCGGCCGCGCTCGTCGAGGTGGGCCGATGACCGTCGACGTGAGCCGCGGCGGACTGCTCGTGACGCTCGCGATCTTCGGGGTGATCGTCTACGAGTTCCGGACGGTGCTCGACTTCGTGGGGGTCGAACTGCCGCTGATCCCGTACATGGCGGGCGTCTTCCTCCTCGCCGCCGGCACGGTCTGGTACGTCACGCTGAGGGGCGGGTGGCGAACCGAACCCGACGGCGACGAGGCGGCGTAGCGGCTCCCGTTCGATTCCTTCCTGCGTGACCGGTCTCGCCTCGGACCGCGACGGTTATGTCTGCTCGGCACAAGACGCCGCCATGGACGAAACGCGCGTGACGGTCCGGTGTCGCGACTGCTCGCTCGCGGCGACCCACGACGCCCTTCGCGACGCCCGAGTCGCCCTGAACGACCACGAGTCGACGACCGGTCACGCGGTCGACTGGATCATCGAATCGCTCGATTCCGGTGTCTCGCAAGCCGGCGCCGACGCCGGCGTTTGCGGTCGCCCCGAGCGCGCGAACGAGGACTCGCCGCTCGTCCGTCCGCCGGCGTCGGAGACGGACTCGTAGCGTCCGTCGGCGTCGGAGCGATGTCCGCCCGTCTGCCCCGTGCGCGTCGGCGCCGTCACAACCCTCCTCTCCGCGTCCGAAACCGGATCCCCGACGACGCGAGCGTTTATCCGTCTCCGGCGACAATAGTGTGTATGAAAACCAATACTACGGCGAGCGACGCCGGAGATCCCGGAGCGGCCGGCGAGGGTGCGTCGGGCGCCGACCGGCCGGTCTCGCTGGCCGACGAGAACGCTCTCGACGGGTTCGTCGACGATGCGGGCGTCGCGCTCGTGGAGTTCTACACCGACGGCTGCGGCATCTGCGCAAGCATGGAACCGGTCCTAGGCAACGTGGCACGCGGCGTCGAGACGGACCTCGCGGTCGGGCTGATCAACCCTCGCGACGACGCGCCGCTGATCGAGCGGTTCGACGTGCGGAGCGTCCCGCTTTTCGTCCTCTTCGTCGACGGCGAGCCCGTCGCGCGGCGCGCCGAGGGGTTCGTCCCGGGCGACGACCTGACGGCGTGGATCGACGACCACGCGGCGTGAGGCGAACGGTTGCGAGCGGGCGCGCGGGCCCGCGACCGAGGCGGCTCCCGCGATGAACCGTCACCGATTACGGCCGAGGTTCGGCCCGACGGAACCCTTTTGAGCCGGACCGGCGTACTCGGAGCCAGTATGGGACTGGGCTCGGACATGTACCGGCAGCAGATCCTCGACCACTACAAGAACCCCCGTAACTACGGGGAACTCGAGGATCCGGACTTCACGCACGTCGGCGAGAACCCCTCCTGCGGCGACACGATCCGGATGGACGTCCAGCTCGACGACGCCGAAGAGACCGTGGAGACGGTCCGGTTCACCGGCGACGGCTGCGCAATCTCGATGGCCTCCGCGAGCATGCTCTCGGAACGGCTCCACGGGATGTCGGTCGACGAGTTAGACGCCCTCGACACCGACGACATCACCGAGATGCTCGGCGTCGACATCTCCCCGATGCGCGTGAAATGCGCGGTGCTCGGCCGACAGGTCGCACAGGACGGCTCGAAGATCCACCGCGGCGAGCTCGACCCGGACGACCGCACGATCACGGAGGAGTAGCCTCGACGCTCCGAGGAGGGCGTCGACCGCTCTCGCGGTTCGCCGTCTCGAGCCCACCGGACTTTTGCCCGCGAAAGACGTTCGTCCGCCCATGAGCGACGGCTTCGACAAGGAGGCGGAACGCGAGAAGCTCCGCGAGAAGTTCGCGGAGGACGAGAAGAAGCGCGAGCACACCCAGCGGATGTCGGAGCTCCTCCTGAAGGGCGCGACGATGACGAACCGGCACTGCGAGGAGTGCGGCGATCCCATCTTCCGACACGACGGCCGCGAGTTCTGCCCCACCTGCGGGAACGAGGTCGGCGGCGCGGCCGGCGCGGGCGACGCGGTCGACGCTCCGGACGACGCGACCGAGGCCCGGGACGCTCCGGACGACGCGACCGAGGCCCGGGACGCTCCGGGCGACGCGACCGAGGCCCCGGACGGGGCGACCTCGACGTCGGCCGACGAGAGCGTGGAGGGCGCCGTCGACGCCGCGGCCGAGAACGGCGCGGTCGGCTCCGACGCGGTCGACTCCGACGCGGTCGACTCCAACTCGGTCGGTTCCCGCGCGAACGGGCCCGCCCGGCCGCAGTCGCCTCCGTCGGCGGCCGGGTCGTCGGGAGGGTCGGCGTCGCCACGGGAACGGTCGCCGCGGGGGTCCGAGCCACAGCGGTCGCCCCCGTCGCAGTCGGCCGACGACGAAGGGATCGGAGCCGCTCGCGCGTCGCTGACGCGCACGCTGACTCGGTTCGCTCGCGCCGCCGAGGAGACGGACGACCCGCGGCGCGCCCGCGACCACCTCGAAGCGGCCCGCGAGGCGGCCGAGGCGCTCGCAGCGCTGAATCGGTAATCGGCGGTGAGACACCGCTTCGGGGGAACTGTTGGAGGGACCGAAGAATCGGAGAGCCGGCGGATCGGGGATTCGGTTCGGTAGCGCTGACGTTAGGCCCGAACCGGCGAGCCGGCCGGCTCCGCCTCGGCCCAGCTCGGCTCGTCGCGCAGCAGCGCGTGGACGATCCGGACGACCGCGTCGAGGTCCGCCTCGCCGTCGATCTCGCCGCGCTCCGCGCGCCGGACGAACCGATCGACTTCCTCCAGCGTCACCGATCCCGCGGCGACGGCGCCGGTGATCGTCTCCGTGTCGCTTTCGAGCGCGTTCAACAGTTCGGGCGACGGGTCCGGGTCGGACGAGGCGGGGCGCGACGAGCGGTCTGCCTTTGCGGCTGTCATTCTCGATAGTTACTACATATCGAGTTAATATATTATTACCGGTACTAGTCGGTTTTCTGTCAGTTCTGTGCCGGTCGTCGAGCGAGGCGAACCGACGCTTCGGCGCTCGAACCGGACACGCCGAGAGAATTCCCACACCCCCGGTCGATCCGTGTAATCAGATGGCCGCTACCGCCCGCTCTCGACGGCGACTCGCATGTCCTTCGCCAGCCGCTCGGCGCGGTCGGCGTCGGCGGACTCGGCGTAGATCCGGATCTTCGGTTCGGTGCCGGAGGGACGGACGAGCACCCACGCGTCGCCGTAGTCGAGCCGGTAGCCGTCGGTCGTGTTCGGCTCCGCGTCGGCGGTCTCGACGTAGGCCCGGGCGGCCGAGAGCATCTCGTCGCGCTCGTCGTCGTCCGCGTACTCGACGTTCGCCCGCACGAAGTGGTAGTCGGCGTACGGCGCGATCACCTCGCTGACGGGGGCGCCGTCCGCGGCCGCGAGCAGTTCGAGGAACTGCGCGCCGATGTACGCCCCGTCGCGTGAGAGCCGATACGGCGGGAAGAAGACGCCCCCGTTCCCCTCGCCGGCGACCGGGACGTTCGTCCCCTCCTCGTGGAGCTCGCGCGTCCGGGTGACGATGTTCGTGGCGCCGATGGGCGTCAGCTCGAGGTCCGCGTCGTTGTCGGCGCAGACGTCGACGAGCCGCTGCGAGACGTTGACCGCGCTGACGACCGCGTCGCCCGGTTCGAGACAGGCGTCGGCCATCGCCGCGAAGGAGGTGTCGCCGTCGACGAACTCCCCCGCCTCGTCGACGAAGACCGCCCGGTCCGCGTCGCCGTCGTGCGCGATCCCGACGTCGGCGTCGGAGGTCGCGACCAGCCGGGAGAGCGCCCCGAGGTTCTCCGGGACCGGCTCGGAGTCGCGACCGGGGAAGTGGCCGTCCGGCGTCGCGTTCACCGTCAGCACCTCGCAGCCGAGTTCGCGGTAGATCTGCGGTGACGCCACGGAGGCCGCCCCGTGACCGGGGTCGACCGCGACCGTGAGGTCGGCGTCGGCGATCGCGCCGCGGTCGACCGCGGCGATAAGCTGGTCGACGTAGTCGTCGACCGCCCCTTCGATCGGCGTCGTCGCGCCGGCGGACCGCCAGTCGGCGTGATCGTACTCGTCGTCGAGGACGCGCCGTTCGATCCGTTCTAACACGTCGACGGAGAGCTCCACGCCGTCGTCGCCGACGAGCTTGATCCCGTTGAACTCCGGGGGGTTGTGCGAGGCGGTGACGAGCACGGCGGGGATCCCCGCGGCCTCGCAGTAGTTGCCGACCGCGGGCGTGGGGACGACGCCGAGGCGGTCGACGTCGCACCCGACCGCGGCGAGCCCGCTCGCGGCCGCGTTCGCGAACAGCTCGCCGGTGGTCCGCGTGTCGCGCGCGACGGCGACGCGGTCCGCGTCCCACACTGTCCCGGCCGCCTTCGCGATGTCGAGGACGAGCGCGGGCGTGAGGTACCGCAGCGCGACCCCGCGGATGCCGCTGGATCCGAACAGCTCCATGCGGGGCCATCCGCCGGCCGAGGGGAAAGCGGTTCCGAACCGGTCCGGCGCCGACGTGTCGACCGGGTGACTCCCGACTCGATCCGTCGCGACGCGTGCGGTTCATCCCGATGGCGCTCGTCGGTCCCGTATGGACCACACGCGACGCGACGCGCTCGTCGGAAGCGCGCTCGCTCTCTCGGTCGCGACGGCGGGCTGTCTCGACTTTGCCGCGGGCGAGGGGCCGCAGGGGCCCGACGGGACGCCGCCGACGCTGGACTGCGACGACGACGCGTTCGTCCGCCTCGATCGGCCGTTCGAGGGGTCGGTCACCGAGACGGTCGTCGAGACCGACGCGACCACGCTGGAGCTCTCCACCGAGGGGACGACCGAGACGTACGGGCAGTCGCTTCGGCTCATCCTCCGGAACACCGGCGACGACCCGGCGCCCACGCTCGGCGAGTTCGCGTACTCGATCCAGCGCGAGACGGGCGACGGGTGGCTCGACGTCCGCGGGTCGACGACCGGCGAAGCGGTCGAACTGCCCCGAACCGAGGTGTCCCTCGACGCCGGTTCGACGTACTCCTGGGACCTCACACTGACGGAGGCGGGTATCGCCGACGCGGTCGACGGCCTCGATCTGACCGTCTGTCCGCCGCTGGGGCCGGGGATCTATCGGTTCGTCTACTGGGGGGTCGTCGGCGCGCCGCCGATCGGCGCGGAGTTCGAACTGGTCGGGTGAGGCCGGCTCGCCGCCCGTCGGTCCCGGACCGCACCGCGGCACCCGGTTCAGAACGGCTGCCAGTCGGAGGGTTTGCCGACCCGGCCGCGGACGCGAAACTCTCGCTCGTCGTCGTCGACGCGGGTCTCGACGACGACTTCGAACGGCTCGTGGAGGGTGTGGACGACCTGTTCGTCGTGGGCGGTCGAGCCGACGACGCCGACGAACGGCCACCCCTCCCCGGAGGTCTGGGAGGTCATCACCCGGGTGAACCGGTAGATTCGCTCGGGGTCCCAGTACATCAGCAGCTGGGACAGCGAGTAAACGCCGACGGCGCGGTCGCGGCCGGCCGAGGACTCGACGACGTCGGTGAACTTGATCCCGATATCCGTGAGGTTACCCGCGCTGGCGACGTACTTCGTCGTCGGCGTGTCGTCGCGCTTGTCGCCCTGCTCGTGGGTGACGCAGTCGATGACGACTACGTCGTCGCCGTCGTTTCCCGTGAGCTGCTCGTAGTCGCTGCGGACCTTCTCCGCGGTCCGCCCCGTCGAGATGACGACCGGCCCGTCCGACCACGCCGCGAGCAGCCGGTTGAACAGGTCGTACTTCCCGCTCATCGGGGGACCGCTGATGAGGACGCTGTCGGCACCGCGGACAGCGTCGGGAAGCGCGGTCATGGTGAAGACGTGAGTGAGTGTCGGGTAAAACCCTTCGGAGCGATCACTTTCGGAGCATGGAGGGGAGGTCGAGCGACGACGGCGGCCCCTCCCGCGGCCCCTCGGTGAGTGTCAGTTCGCGTATCGCACCGGGGAGCGCGGCCGGAACCGGCGACTCGCGCGGCGCCCCGGCGCCGTCGACGAGCGACCGCCAGACCGCCTCGTCGTCGGGGTCGTCCCGCTCGGCCTTCGCCTCCAGCGCCTTCGTCCGCCCCTCGTCGTACGCCAACTCGACGATGCTCCGGTCGTAGCTCCCCGGGAACGCCTCCAGCACCCGGTCCAGTTCCCCCGGGCGCGGGCTGTCGACCCCGGCCGCCACGCCCAGCGCGAAGGCGCGCTCGACGGCCTCCTCCCGGGAGAGATCGTCCCACTCCGTGTCGAACGTGCGGTCGTACATCACTGGGTCACCGTCGCCGCCGAGCCGACTCGCAGTCCGCCGTCGGTGAACTCCACGTCCTGGATGTCGGTGTCGACGTCCGTCCCCCGCATCTTCAGCACCTGGACCCCGCGGCGCATCCCCCCGTCCTCGAGGTAGTTGTGCATGAAGACGACGCCGTGCGCCAGGTAGTGCTCCTCCGAGTAGGCGCTCGGATCGGTCATCTCGGAGATCAGGAGCGTCGTGGCGTCGGTCCGCTTCAGCGAGGAGAGCAGCTGGATCATCGTGTCCTCGTCGTCGTCCAAGAGGAACCGCAGCAGCATCGTCGAGTCGAAGACGACCCGGTCGATGTCGCGGGAGTTGATGAACCCCGTGAGGCGGTTGGTGACGCCGGAGCGGTCGCGGCGGTCGCCGGGGAGCCCGAAGAAGCGCCGGCCGTCCGACGAGAAGGAGTCGAGGAAGGTGACGCGGTCGGAGTCGAGCGCGCGGTCGAACCCGAAGTCGTAGCCGCTCATGTCCTCGCGGATACCCTCTTTGGTCTCGTGCATGCTGATGTAGAGGATATCCTCCCCGTTCCGGGCGCCCTGGGCCGCGAACTGTGAGCAGAAGGTCGTTTTGCCGCTCCCGGGCGGACCGCTGACAACGTACAGGCGGTCCGCGGGGAACCCGCCGTCGACGATGGCGTCGAACCCGGGGACGCCGCTTGAGACGCGCATACGTACGGAACCCATCGGGCGGCTGATAAGCGTTGGCGCCCGGTTCTCACGGGTGAGAACCGATCGCCCGCCGCGGGTCCGGCGTCCCCTCCGCTGCGCGACCGAACGCGGGTCGACCGCCGCGTCCCGCCTACGCCTCCGCGCCCTCGACGTCGTCGAGGTCGGCGGCGAGCGCGTCGTCGACGTCCGGCGAGACCCACACCACGAACCGGTCGTCGGACTTGACGATGCCGCGGACGCCCTCGTCCTCGACGGTGGTGCTCTGGTCGACGTCCTCGGGCGAGACGTCGCGGACCTGGAACACCTCGTCGACCATCCAGCCGACCGTGCCGCCCTCGTCGATCTCGGCGTCGTCGAAGACGACGATCCGCTCTCGGGGCCCCGCCTCGTCGATGTCGAACAGCGTCTTCGGGTCGACGATCGTCGTCGTCCGGCCGCGTAAGTCCATCACGCCCTCGACGTGGTCGGGCGAGTTGGGGATCCGCGTGAGCTCGCCCGCGTCGACGATCTCGTCGATGACGCCGATGTCCAGACAGTACGTCCCGTCGCCCAGACCGAACTCCAACACCTTCGTCGGTTCGGCCTCCGCCGCTGTTGCTGCCATGCCCGTAGGTGTGGCGAACCGACAGATAATCGTGTCCCCTGAATTATCAGGGGTGATTACTGGGTCCGTGGATTTATGCTGATTCTGGGCCCGCTCTGGAACATGAGCAGGACGACGGATCGGCGCGGCGGTCGGGACGGGTCGCCGCGGGTGGTGGTCGTCGACGACTCCCCGTTCATGCGGGGGCTGATAAGCGACCTCCTGAGCGACGCCGGGGTCGCGGTCGTCGGCGAGGCGGGGGACGGGGAGGAGGCGCTCTCGGTGGTCGCCGAGACGCGTCCCGACGTCGTGACGATGGACGTCGAGATGCCCGGGATGGGCGGGCTCGAGGCCGTCGAGCGGCTGATGGAGGAGACCCCGACGCCGGTGTTGATGCTGTCGGCACACACCGACGAGGGGGCGGAGGTCACCTTCGAGGCGCTCGACCGCGGCGCGGTCGACTTCTTCGCGAAGCCCGGCGGCGAGGTGTCGACCGGCGTCTCGCGGGAGTCGGAGCGGCTCGTCGAGGCGGTGCGCTCGGTCGCGGACGCGGACCTCGACGCCGCGACCCGCGAGCGCGACGACCCGCATTCGGCGGCGTCGCCCTCCGCGAGCGCCGGCTCCGAGGTCGACGCCGCCGAGATCGACGGGCCGCTGACGGTCGTGATCGCGGCCTCGACCGGCGGTCCGAACGCGGTCGAGCGCGTGCTGTCGGCGCTACCGATGGCCGACTGCCGCGTGGTGGTCGTCCAGCACATGCCGGAGGCGTTCACCTCGCGGTTCGCGGACCGGCTCGACGCCGCCTCCGCGTACGACGTGCGCGAGGCCAGCGACGGCGCGCGGATCGGCGCCGGCGAGGTGCTCGTCGCCCGCGGCGGGAGCCACACCCTCATCGACAGCTACCGGGCAGGCCGGCTCCGGGTCAGGCTCGACGAGGACGACGACTCCCACACGGTCACCCCCGCGGCCGACGTGACGATGCGGTCCGCGGCCGAGGTCATAGACGACCCGCTCGTCGGCGTCGTGTTGACCGGGATGGGATCCGACGCCGCGGAGGGCATCCGCGCGATGGCCGACGCCGGGGCGCGCACGCTGGCGCAGAGCGAGGACACCTGCGTCATCTACGGGATGCCGAAGCGCGCGGTCGAGACCGGCGGGGTCGACGCCGTGTACGACCTCGACGACGTCGCCGGCGCGATAGTGGGGGGTGAGGCCTGATGGACTCCCACCGCGCCGCGTTCGTCGCCGAGGCCGAAGACGGGATCACCGACCTCAACAACGCCCTGCTGGCCCTGGAGGCCGACCCCGAGGACGCCGAGGCGATGGACGACGTGTTCCGCGTCGCCCACACCCTGAAGGGGAACGCCGCGGCGATGGGGTACGAGGACGTCTCCGACTTCGGGCACGCCCTGGAGGACCTGCTGGACGCGGTCCGGCAGGGCGACCGCGAGGTGAACCCCGAACTGATGGACCTCCTCTTCGAGGGGGTCGACACCGTCGAGGCGATGGTCGACGAAATCGCCGAGACCGGCGAGGTGTCGACCGACCCCTCCGACCTGGAGTCGCGGCTGCGCGAGATGGAGGAGCACGGCACCGTCGGCGGCGGAGACGGAGGCGACTCGGCGGACGACGCCGTCGACACCGCCGAGGAGTCCGGCGACGACGCCGAGGAGTCCGGCGACGACGCCGCAGACGCGGGCGACGACGCCGCAGACGCGGGCGAGGACGACGTCGACGTCTCGGTCCCCGAGCCGCCCGCGGCGGCCGACCTCCCCGACCCGGTCGCGTACGCGGACGTGACGATCGGCGACGCCCAGATGGCGGGCGTCGACGCGGCGCTCGTCCTCCAGGCGCTCGACGAGCAGTTCGACGGGCACGCGACCGACCCCGACCCGGAGGCGCTGGAGGACGGCGAGTACGACGAGGGGTTCGACGCCTTCGTCGGCGGCGCCGATCCCGAAGTCGTCGGCGAGGGGCTCCGGGCGCTCACGCAGGTCGAGGCGGTGACGGCGGTCGCTGTCGGCGGCGCGGACGACGCGGCCGCGGCGGACGAAGCCGCGGACGCGGCGACGGAGGGGCCGGCCGACGATGCTGAAGCGGCAGGCGACGCGGACGCGGAGCCCGACGACGCGGACGCGGAACCCGACGACGCGGACGCGGAGCCCGACGACGCGGACGCGACGGACGGCGACGAGTTCGAGCCCGCCGAGCCGGAGACCGCCGACGCGGCGTCCGCCGACTCCGCGGACGACGGTACCGACCCGGAACCCGAGGCCGACGCCGAGACCGACGACGCCGGCTCGGAGTCCGGCGGCTCGAACGGGTCGTCCGGCGGCTCGAACGGGTCGTCCGGCGGTTCGGACTCCAAGTCCGGCGACGAGATCAAGTCGATCCGCGTCGACGTCGACCAGGTCGACGAGCTGTACGGGCTCGTCGAGCAGCTGGTGACGAGCCGGATCAAGCTCCGCCGGGAGATCGAGGGAACGGACGCGGAGTCGGACGCCTTAGACGAGCTCGACAAGCTCGCATCCAGCCTCCAGGACACGGCGATGGACATGCGGCTCATCCCGTTCTCGCAGGTGTCGGACTCGTTCCCGCGGCTCGTCCGCGACATCTCGCGGGACCTCGACAAGCGGATCGACTTCGAGATCGAGGGCGACGACGTCGAGCTCGACCGCACGATCCTCACGGAGATGCGCGACCCGCTCGTGCACGTCCTGCGGAACGCGGTCGACCACGGGATCGAGCCGCCCGCGGAGCGCGAGGCCGCCGGGAAGGACCCGACCGGCCACGTGGAGCTCACGGCCGAGCGCGAGCGTGACCACGTGATCATCGAGGTCTCGGACGACGGCGGCGGACTCGACCCCGACCAGCTCCGCGACAAGGCGGTCGACGAGGGGGTCAAGAGCCGCGAGGCGGTCGAGGCGATGGAGGACGACGAGGTCTATGACCTCGTCTTCCACCCCGGCTTCTCCACCGCGGAGGAGGTGACGGACGTCTCCGGCCGCGGCGTCGGGATGGACGTGGTCCGCACGACCGCGCGCGACCTCGACGGCTCCGTCTCGATCGAGAGCGAGCCGGGCGAGGGGAGCACGGTCCGCTTCCGGCTGCCGGTCACCGTCGCCATCGTGAAGGTGATGTTCGTCGACGTGGGCGGCACGGAGTACGGCATCCCGATCAAGTCGATCGCGGAGGTCGCGCGCGCCAACGATGTCGAGGAGGTCCACGGCGACGAGGTCGTCAGACACGAGGACGACCTCTATCCGGTCGTCCGGCTGAACGAGCGCCTCGGCGAGATCGACTCGACGGCGGCCGCGGACGCCGCGGCCGCGGCGTCCGCGAACGAGACCCCGGCGGCCGACGGCGGCGTCGCGGCCGACGAGCCGGGTGACGACGGGTTCGTCCCGGCGGATCCGACGACCGAGTCCGACGGCGAGCCGACGGACGACGGCATGCTCGTCCGGATCCGCGAGGAGACGCGGCAGGTCGCGCTCCACTGCGACGCGGTGTTGGACCAGGAGGAGGTGGTCGTCAAACCCCTCGACGGCCCGCTCTCGGGGACGCCGGGACTCAGCGGCACGGCGGTCCTCGGCGACGGGGACGTCGTGGCCGTGCTCGACGTGGTGAGCCTATGAGCGGATCGGTAGACGACGAGACGGCGTTCGAGGGCGTCCTCCGGCAGATCGACGACACCGTCCCGTTCGAGCCGGGGTACTACAACGAGTCGTACCTCGACCGCCGGATCACGGCGCGGATGCGCCGGCGCGACACCGAGTCGCACGCCGAGTACGAGCGCATCCTCCGCGAGGACGCCGACGAGCGGCAGGCGCTGATGGACGCGCTCACGATCAACGTCACGGAGTTCTTCCGCAACCCGGAGATGTGGGACGTGCTCCGAGACGTGTTGCGCGAGCGGACCGCCGATCAGCGGCGCGTCCGGGTGTGGTCGGCGCCGTCGGCGGACGGCCGCGAGCCGTACTCGGTCGCGATGTTGGCCTGCGACGACCCCGAGATCGACGAGTCGCGCGTCGAAGTGCTCGGCTCCGACATCAGCGAGGAGGCGCTCGACGACGCCCGCGAGGGCGTCTACCATACGACGCGGACGACCGACATCGCGGAGGAGCTGGAGCCCCTCTCCGATCCCGACCGCTACGTCGAACGCGACGAGGACGCGTTCCAGGTGCGCCCCGCGGTCAAGCGGCTCGTCGAGTTCGAGACGCACGACCTGATCCGCGACGGCGCCCGCGACCCCTTCGACGTGGTGTTGTGCCGGAACCTGCTGATCTACATCGACGTCGACCACAAGGCGGCCCTGTTCGACACGCTGGAGGCGTCGCTCGCGGACGACGGCGTCCTCGTCTTGGGGATGACCGAGAGCGTCCCCCCGGACCGAAGCGACCGCTACGAACCGATCGACAAGCGACGGCGGGTGTTCGGGAGGCGCTGATGTCGCTGTACCAGCACGCACGGGACGGGAACGCGGAGCGCCTCCGAGACGCCCTCGACAGCGACAGCGCGGCCGTCCGGCGGCGCGCGGCGGAGTTCCTCGGCGAGATCGGCGCGGAGAGCGACCAGCCGACGATCGACGGGCTGCTCCGGGCGGCGACGACGGACGACGACCCCGAGGTCCGCGGGGCGGCGGTCGACGCGCTCGACGAGGTCGGCGAGGCGGCGCTCGAACAGCTCCTCGAGGAGCTCACCGGGGGCGGCGGCGACGCCGAGGCCGAGTGGGTCACCGCGCGCAAGTTCGCGCGCGCGCTCGAGGCCGACCGCCCGGAACTTCGGATGGCCGCCGCGAACGCGCTCGGGCGGCTCGACGACGCGAGCGGCCTCCAGCCGCTGGTCGGCGCGCTCGACGACCCGGACGCCCGCGTCCGGCTGCGGGCGGCGCAGGCCTGCGGGACCTTCGCGGACGCCCGGGCGGTCCCCGGCCTGCGCGAGCGGCTCGAGGACGAGGACCCGCGCGTGCGGCGCGCCGCCGCGAACGCGCTGGGAACGATCGGGACGGACGAGGCGCTGTCGCCGCTCCTGAAGCTGCTCGACGACGGCGACGAGTCGATCCGCCGGATCGCGGCCGGCGCGCTCGGCAAGGCGGGCACCCCGGAGCCGGTCGAACCGCTCGCCCGCGCCCTCGGCGACGAGAGCGCGGTCGTCCGGAACGCGGCGGTGTACTCGGTGATCGAACTGCTCTCGAACGTGCCGACCGGGCAGAGCCACGCGGTCCGCGACCAGGTGGTCTCGGAGCTGAGGGCGGCCGACGACGCGACCGTCGTCGAGCCGCTCGTCGAGATCCTCACCGAAGGCCAGCAGTCCCGCCAGCGCCGGAACGCGGCGTGGATCCTCGGTCGGGTGGCAGACCCGGACACGGCGACCGCGGTGGAGGCGCTCGCGGACGCGCTCGCGGACGACGACCCGCAGACCGCGCAGTTCGCGGCGACGAGCCTCAAGAGCCTCGGGGGCCCGGTCGTCGAGGACCGCCTGCTCGACAAGCTGGGCCCCGAACACCCGGAAGAGGCCCGGGCGAAGGCGGTGTTCGTCCTCGGACAGATCGGCGGGCAGGAGACGCTCACCCGCCTCGAGGAGTACGCCGACGACGACAGTCAGGCCGTCAGAAAGCGCGTGTTCTCGGCCGTTTCGAAGCTGCGCGCCGGAGGTCCGTAAATGTCCCAGAAAGACAGCGAGTACAAGATCACCGACACGCAGGCGAAGTTCGCGGTCGCGGTCCGCGAGGGCCGGAAGGTGAGCGACGTGTCGTGGACCCCCGGGCGCGTCCTGCTCTCGAACCGGCGGCTGATACTCGCCGGCAACGACGGGAAACGGACCGTCCCGCTGTCGAAGCTGGAACGGCTCGGCGGCCGCCACGACGCGAACCAGACCGTCGCGCGCGTCTCGAACTACGTGAGCTTCGACCTGGGCGAGCAGGTGTTACTCGTCGCCGCGTCCGACCACGAGCCGTTCGAGCGCGACGTCTACCGCGCGCTGCTCGACCAGAAGACCGTGATGGTGAAACACCCCGCCATCGAGGGGGGCGTCGTCACGGACACCGAGTGGGAGCAGGCCCGCGTGAAGATCGACGAGAACGGGCTCAACGCGGCCCTGGAGCGCGGCGCGTTCGTGGAGTTCGACCTCGACGACATCAGCGGCCTCGACGCGGCGAAGCGCACCGTCAACGGCGAGAAGAAGCCCGTGATCGAGGTGTCACACACCGACGACGAGGGGACGAGCATCGAGACGCACGTCGCGGGCGACCCGAACCGGATGCGGTTCGTCGAGTCGTGGCTCCGCAAGGGCGAGGAGCGCAGTTCGACGAACGTCGACCTCTCCAGCCGCGACCGAGAGGTGTTGATGGCGCTGTACTCCGGCGTCTCGCCGTTCGAAATCCCCGCGTTCCTCGGGATGGACGTCGACGACGTCGAGGAGACGTTCGAGCGGCTGGTCGAGCTCGAGGTGGTCGAGGAGGTCCGGATCCGCCGGGAGGTCGCACTCAACTCCCGCGGTCGCAACATCGCCAGCGAGGCGATGAACGAGCAGTAGCGGAGCGATTTGCCCCTTCGAGCTGACGGCGGATCCCCGTCGGCGCGTCGAACCACGCTTAAGTCGGTGCCGCGCCGAGTCGCTCCATGAGCCACGAGGCGGTTCTCTTCGACCTCGACAACACGCTGTACCCGTACGCCCCGTGTAACGAGGCGGGTAAGCGGGCCGCGCTCGACGCCCTCCGCGAGCGGGGGTACGAGCTGGACCGCGCGGCGTTCGACGACCTGTACGCGACCGGCCGACGGGAGACGAAGCGCGAGACCGGCGGCACCGCGGCCTCTCACTCCAGGCACGTCTACTTCAAGCGCGGGCTGTACCGGCACGCCGGTGACCCCGACCCCGCGGGCGCGCTGGCGGCCGGCGACGCCTACTGGAACGGCTACCTCGCGGCGATGTCGCTCTGCGACGGCGCCGAGGACCTCCTCGACGCCCTCGACGCGGCGGGGACCGACGTCGCGGTCGTGACGAACCTCACGACGCGGGTCCAGCTGCGGAAGCTCGTGCGCCTCGGGATCGACGATCGGATCGACCTCCTCGTCACCTCCGAGGAGGTGGGCCGCGAGAAGCCGAGCGCGCTCCCGTTCACGGCCGCGCTCGCCGCGTTCGACTGCCCGCCGAGCGAGGCGCTAGCCGTCGGCGACAACGCCGAGACGGACGTCGCCGGCGCGAACGCCGTCGGGCTCGACTCGGCGCTGTTCGTCGCCGACGGCGAGGCACCCCCCGAGGGGGAACTCGACGGCGACCGGCGCCCGGACCACCGGCTCGACGCGCTCGCCGACCTGACTGAGGTGGCGGCGTGACCCGCGACGGCTCGGGCGGCGGATCCGGATCCGCGGGCGACTCCGACCCGGACGCGAACCCGGACCTCCTGCGCGAGGCGCGCGAGGCGGTCGTCGAGTACGCGCCCGCCCTCGCAGACCTGACGCCCGGCCGGACCGGGAACCTGAGCGTCCGCGACGGCGACGCCGTGGCGGTCACGCCCACGGGCGTCCCGTACGACTCCTTCGACGCCGCCGACGTGCCCGTGGTCTCCTCGGAGGGCGAGCGGCTGGCCGGGCGGATGGCGCCGTCGAGCGAGGTGCCGATGCACGCGGGGATCTACGAGCACGACCGGCCGGGCGCGATCGTCCACACCCACTCGCCGTGGGCGACGACGATGGCGACGCTCCACCGGAAGTTGCCGCCGATCCACTACATGATCGCCGCCGTGGGCCGCGAGGTCCCCCTGGCGGACTACGCGCCGTACGGCACGGAGGAGCTGGCCGCGAACGTCGTCGCCGCGATGGCCGAGGCCGACTCCGACGCCGCGATCCTCGCGAACCACGGGCTCGTCGTCACCGGCCCCGACGTCGAGACGGCGGTCGAGAACACCCGCCACGTCGAGGACATCTGCCGGCTCTACCTGCGCGCGTCCGCCGTCGGCGAGCCGCACGTCCTCACCGACGAGCAGATGGCGACGGTGGAGGAGCGGTTCGAGAGCTACGGGCAACAGCCTGACGCGGAGTAGTCGCCTGACGCGGAGTAGTCGCCTGACGCGGAGTAGTCG
>NZ_SGXU01000002.1:48526-135203 GCF_005435015.1 Halorubrum sp. SP9 | reverse complement strand
GCCTGACGCGGAGTAGTCGCCTGACGCGGAGTAGTCGCCTGACGCGGAGTAGTCGCCTGACGCGGAGTAGTCGCCTGACGCGGAGTCGGCCGGCCCGACGCCGAGCGGGGCCGACCGCTCCGGCAGTCGGCCGGTTTTATAAATACACGGGCGGCTACCGGATCGGTATGACAGACACGGAGCCGTCGCCGCCGGTCCGCGAGACCGCCGAGTCGATCGCGACGATGGAGATCCGCGGCGCGGCCACCATCGCCTCCGCGGCCGCCGAGGCGCTCGCGGCACAGGCGGAGGCGGCGGCCGAGGCGGACGCGACCGGGAGCGACCCCGCGGCGTTCCGCGCGTCGATGCGCGCCGCGGCCCGGACGCTCCGCGAGACGCGCCCGACCGCGGTGTCGCTGCCGAACGCCCTCCGGTACGTCCTCCAGCGGATGGAGGGCGACTCGGTCGACGCGCTCCGCCGGAGCGTCGTCGACGCGAGCGAGGCGTTCGTCGACCAGCTCGACCGCGCGCGGGAGGACCTCGGGCAGGTGGGCGCCAACCGGCTCGCGGACGGCGACACGGTGATGACCCACTGCCACTCCACCGACGCCCTGGCGTGTATCGAGGCGGCCGTCGAGCAGGGGAAGTCGATCTCGGCGGTCGTCAAGGAGACGCGCCCGCGCCAGCAGGGCCACATCACCGCCGAACAGCTCCGCGACGCCGGCGTCCCCGTCACGCTCATCGTCGACTCCGCGGCGCGGCGCTACCTCGACGAGGTCGACCACGTCGTCGTCGGCGCCGACTCGATCGCCGCCGACGGCGGCGTGATCAACAAGATCGGCACCTCGGGGCTCGCGGTCAACGCCCGCGAGCGCGGCGTCCCGATCATGACCGCGGCCCAGACGATCAAGCTCCACCCGGAGACGCTGACGGGCCACACCGTCGAGATCGAGATGCGCGACGAAAGCGAGGTGATCGACCCCGAGTCCCGAGAGGAGATCGGCGAGATCTCGGTGGCGAACCCGGCGTTCGACGTGACCCCGCCGCGGTACATGGACGCGATCGTCACCGAACACGGGCAGTTCCCCCCGGAGAGCATCGTGGCGCTGATGCGGGAGCTGTTCGGCGAGGGCGCCGCCGAGCCGTGGGCCGAGCGATGAGCGAGGAAGGCGAGGGCGTCGACGACTGGGACGAGACGGTCGCGGAGTGGGGCCGCGAGGTCGACGAGTGGGAAGGAGATGTCCGCGAGCGTACGGGTGACATCCGCGAGCGCGCGGGCGGCGTCCGCGGGGACGGCGGCGATAGGGCCGGCCCTTCCGCCCGTGACGCCGTTGACGGCGATACCGACGCCGACGACTCTAACCCCGCCGACGACCCAGACCCCGCCGTCGACGCCGACCCCGCCGTCGACAGCGACCCCGCCGTCGACAGCGACCCCGCCGTCGACAGCGACCCCGACCTGCCCCCCGACGACGCCGACCGCGTGCCGAAGGTCGTCGCGGCCGGCCACATCAACTGGGACGTGACGATCCACGTCGACAGCCTCCCGGAGCCGGACGGCGAGACCCGGATCGACCGGCTCGAACAGTCGGGCGGCGGCAGCGCCGCGAACGTCGCGGTCGGACTCGTCGACCTCGGCGGCCAGTCGGTGGTCTACGGCAGCGTCGGCGGCGACGAGTCGGGCGCGCTGGCGCTGCGCGAGCTCGCCAGCGCGGGGGTCGACCCCGGGCAGGTGCTGGTCGACGCCGACGAGCCCACCTCGGTGAAGTACGTCATCGTCGACGGCGGCGGCGAGCTGCTCATGCTCGCGAACGACGGCGCCAACGAGTCGTTCTCGGCGGCGGGGCTCGACCGCGACACGCTCGCGGCCGCCGACCACCTCCACCTCACCGGCCAGCAGCCGGAGACCGCGGCGGCGCTCGCGACCGCGGCCGCGGAGGCGGGCGCGACCCGGAGCTTCGACCCCGGGCGCCGCGTCGCGGACCGCGAGTTCGACGCCGCGCTCCACGCGAGCGACGTGCTCTTCGTAAACGACCGCGAGGCCGACGCGCTCGCGGCGGCGACCGACGTGGACCCGTGGGAGCCCGACGACCGCGTCGTCGCGATCAAGCTCGGCGACGAGGGCGCGACGGTCCGCACCCCGCACGGCAGCGTCTCGCACCCGGGATTCGACGCCGACCCGGTCGACACGACCGGCGCGGGCGACGCCTTCGCGGCCGGGTTCCTCGCGGCCGCGCTGCGGGAGCCGGAGATCACCGGCGACGGGTTCTCGCACGACCCGCGCGACTACCAGGTGCCGATCTTAGTCGGCAACGCCTGCGGCGCGGTCGCGACCGAGTCGGTGACCGCACGCACCGACCTCTCGTGGGACCGCGTCCGCGAGACGATGGGCGAGTCGCCCGAGACGGACCTGCTCATCGAGGTCCGGACCTGACGCGACCGACGCGCCGGCGGTCGCGTCTCCTGCCGCTCGGCGCTACCCCCGGTCCGCCCGGAGCGCGAGCGGGCCGTCGCCGCTCCGGACCGTCCCCGTCTCGCCCCAGCCGTCGGTGACCGAGAGCCGGGCCGCGTCCGGGAGCGGATCGCTCGTGACGCGGAGCAGCGCGGCCGGATAGGTGATCGCCTGGCCGCAGGCCACCTGGTAGTCGCCGGCTCCTCGGACGGCCGCGTCCGCGACGAGGGTCCCGTCCTCGACGCCGATCTCCTCGAACGCGATTTCGTTGTGACAGGTGGTCGGGCCGACCGACTCGACGTAGATGAGCACCGAATCTCCGAAGTCGGTCTCTTCGACGAACGCGGCGGTCTCCGCCGGCGCGTCCCGGAGCAGCTTCGAGGCGTCGCCCTCTCCCGTGATCAGCGCGCAGAGACCGCGGCGCTCCTCGCGGCTCCACGCCGGCCCGGAGAGCGCGGCGCCGACCTGGTGGACCTCGGTCTCGGGGGCCGGGTCGCTCTCGCCGTCGCCGCCGTCGCCACCGTCATCGCCGGCGTCCCCGCTGTCGCCGCCGTTGTTGCCGGCGTCCCCGCTGTCGCCGCCGTTGTTGCCGGCGTCTCCGCTGTCGCCGCCGTCGCCACCGTCATCGCCGGCGCCGCCGTTTCCGCCCGAAACCGGGTCGCCGCCCCCGGTACATCCCGCGAGCACGGCCGCGCCGCCGGCCGCGATGCCGCGGAGGGCGGCCCGTCGGGTGAGATTGGTCACGTCTTCCGGTACGCGGTCGACTGATAAGGGTTTCGCGTACGCTCAAACACCCTTCTGACCCATCGATTCGGGCGATTCGGCGTCACTTCGACGATCCGCGATCGGTCTACGCCGGAGACGCGAACAGCGCGTCGATCTCGTCTCGGTCGAGGTCCGCCGCGAGGCCGAGCGCGAGCGCGACGCGCGCCTTCGCGGCCGGGAGGTCGCCGGCGAACGTCACCCCGTGGTCCGCGAGCGTGACGGCGCCACCGGGGGTCCCGTACACCGGTTCCGTCGGCCCGGCCGGCGGGCGACCGGCGACGACGACCGGCACCGACTCGACCGCCTCCCCGATCGCGTCGCCGAGCGCCCCGGTGACGTTCCCGAGGCCGGTCCCCTCGACCACGATCCCGCCGACGCCCGCCTCGAGCGCGCGCTCGAGTGCGCCTGCGCCGACGCCGGTCCCCGAGTGGATCACCGGGACCTCTGGCACGTCCGCGGCGCCCTCGATCGCGTCCGCGAGCGGGTCGACCGCGACGCCGCGCTCGGGGGGACGGACGAGCCGCGAGGCGGCGCGGGTGAACGTCGCGACCGGTCCCGCTCCCGGGGAGGTCATCGTCGACAGCGCGTTGCTGTGGCCCTTCACGACGTCGCGGGCGGCGTGGAGTTCGTCGTCGAACGCGACGTGAACCCCGGGCGCGAACCGGTCGTCCGCGGCCGCCCGGACCGCGAGCGCGAGGTTCGCGGGCACGTCGCTGGACGGTTCGTCGAGCCGGCGCTGCGCGCCCGTGACGACGACCGGCGCGTCGAGGTCGGTGAGGACGTCGAGCGCGAACGCGGTGTCCGCGAGGGTGTCCGTCCCGTGGGTGACGACGACGCCGTCGGCCGCCCCGTCCGCGTCGCCGTCGGCGGCGTCCCGGTCGACCGCGTCGCGCGCGGCGTCCGCGGTCGCGAGCACGTCTCTCCACCGAACGTCGAAACCGGGCCGTGAACACGTCTCCCTCGTCGTCACCCGCGCGTGGTCGCCCGCGGCCGGCACCGCCGCCACGAGGTCGTCGCCGGTCTTCTCCGGGGCCGCTCCGTCGTCGCTCGGCTCCGACGCGATGGTGCCGCCGCAGGCGACGACCGTCACGTGCGGGCGGCCGCCGTCGGCGTGCGCGTCGGGACGGTCTCGATCCCCCCTGTCGTCGCGTCTCGGGTCGTCCGGGTCGTCGTATCGGTCGCGGCGATCGGTTTCGGTCATATCCTCCCCTCGCTCCCGACGGACAAATCGGTTGGTGCCGCGGCAGTCGCTCGGCTTCCGGTGGGCGACCCGTCGACGCGCCGGCACCGACCGATCGGTCCCTCTCGGGCGCGTCCGGGGGCGCTCGGTGACGATCGCGAAACAAAAGATTAGAACGCGTTGTGAACAGTTAAAATGTCTCTGCGACGGTTTTAAAATGACCCGATCGGTCGAGAAACGCCGTGAAATTCGTCGAACCCTCGACGGGGTATATGTGGTCCCCCGTCGTACGGGGAAGCGTCCATGTCAATCCCCGCTCCCACCCGACTCGCCTCCGGCGAACGGCTCGCCGGGCTGATGACCGGAACCGTCGAGGCCGCCGCCTTCTGGGCGGCCATCGCCATCCCGGCGACGTACCCCGCCCTGCTGTACTCGGGGCTCGACGGCGGCACCGGGCAGCTGTTCGTCGCCCTCCTGTTCGCGAACGCGCTCGCGCTCGCGCTGGGTCACGACCACAAGCGCTGAGAGTCGACGCCGGACCGCTCGGAGAGAGCCGAGCCGGATC
Organism: Halorubrum sp. SP9; assembly: GCF_005435015.1. NCBI lineage: Archaea > Methanobacteriati > Methanobacteriota > Halobacteria > Halobacteriales > Haloferacaceae > Halorubrum > Halorubrum sp. SP9. The sequence goes on along the minus strand of NZ_SGXU01000002.1, from coordinate 130,262 downwards.
GCCCGTCCGAACGCCGACGCGTCGCGTGGACACCGGCGCTGCCCTCCTCTCGCGGTCGCCCTCCGTCCCCCTGCGGTCGTTCCCTCCACCGCTCTCTCCCCGGCGTACCGCTCTCGAAGCGCTTACCCCCGCCCCGGACCGACTGCGCCCATGAGCGACGAGACCCGCGTCGAGTGGCGCGACTGGGGCCCCGAGGCGTTCGCCGAGGCCGACGAGCGCGACCGCCCGGTGCTGCTCTCGCTGTCGGCCACTTGGTGCGAGGGCTGTCACGAGATGGACGCGATCACCTACGCGGAGCCGCGGATCGCGGCCAACGTCAACGAGGGGTTCGTCCCCGTCCGCGTCGACGTCGACCGCCACCCGCGGGTGCGCGAGCGGTACAACATGGGCGGGTTCCCGACGACCGCCTTCCTGACGCCCGAGGGGACGCTGCTGACGGGCGCGGGCTATCTCGACGTCGACGGGATGCGACAGGTCCTCGAATCGGTCCGGCAGATGTGGGCCGACAAGGGGCGCGAGGCCGGGCGTATCCCGCGTGCGCTCGACGCCGACCTGCCGCCCCGCGGCGAACTGACCGACGAGATAGAGAGCCACTTGGCGGGCCAACTGGAGGCCAAGTACGACGACGACCACGCCGGCTGGGGGACCGACGCGAAGTTCCCGCTGCCTCGCACCGTCGAGTTCGCGCTGAAGCGCGACCGGAACCGCGCGCTCCGGACGCTCGACGCGGTCCGCGACCACCTCGCCGACGACGTCGACGGCGGCTTCTTCCGGTACGCGGGCACGCGCGACTGGGGCGACGTCGCCTACGAGAAGCCGCTCGACACGAACGCCGCGGTGACCCGCGCGTTCGCGAACGCCTTCCTCTACACCGGCGACGAGGCGTACCTCGACCCCGCGCTCGACGCCGTCGGCTTCCTCACCGACGAGCTCTGGACCGGCTACGGCGTCGGCGGCAGCCTCGGGCCCGGACTCGGCCGGGCCTACTACGCCGCGCCCGCCGAGGACCGCGCGGACCTGGACGAACCCCGCCGCGACCTCACCGTGTTCGCCGGCGGCAACGCGCTCGCCGCGGACGCGCTGCTCGCGGTGGCCGCCTACACCGACGACGAGCGCGCCCGCGAGTACGCCGGCCGGATCCTCGACGGCCTCGAACGCGACCTGATCGACGCCGAGAGCGGCGCGGTGACCCACTACCGCGGCAGCGACGAGGCGGGCGAGACCGACCTGCTGGAGGACGCCGCCCGCGTCGTCGGGGCGTACGTCCGCGCGGCCGGCGTGCGCGGCGAGGGGGCCGACGTGGCCCGCGCGGTCGCGGACCGCGCGATCGAACGGCTCCGCGTCGACGGGTCGTTCGTCGACGGGCCGCGCTCCGGGCCGGGGCTGCTCGACCGGTCGTTCCGGCCGCTCGACGCCAACGTGGAGATGGCGACGTCCCTGCTGGACCTGGCGGCGCTCACCGGCGAGGACCGCTACCGCGAGGTCGCGCGGGAGACGGCCGCGGCGTTCGCCGGCGCTACCGAGCGGCTGAGCGTTCAGGTCGCCGGCTACGGGAGCCTCGCCGGTCGCCTCCGGCGCGACACGACCGTCATCGCGGTCGGGACCGAACCCGGGAGCGACCTCCACCGCGCCGCGTGGCGGGTCGCCGACCACGAGAAGGTGATCGCGCCGAACGCCCACGAGACCGACGCGCCCGCGCCGCGGACGGTTCCGGCCGGGACCGCGGTCGTCCTCGCCGGCGACGGCGCCTCCGACCCGGCGGAAACGCCGAACGAGTTGATGGACCGGGTCGCCGACGTGCTGGCCTGACGCGACGGACGCGCGTCGGACCGAGAAACGGCCGGACAGTCGGCGGCAATACTCGGTCCGCCGGATCCGGCCGCCCGTATCGTAAACCGGCGACGCGTTTATACGGGTGCCGGGGCATCCCCGGGTATGGCATCTCTCCGCGATCTGGGGCTCTCCGAGTACGAGGCCCGGGCGTACCGCGCGCTTCTCCGGACCGGACCGACCACGGCGAAGGACCTCTCCCGGGCCAGCGAGGTCCCGATGGGTCGGATCTACGACGTGCTCAACAGCCTAGAGCAGCACAGCCTCGTCCGCAGTCAGGCCGCGAGCCGGCCGAAGAAGTACCTCGCGGTCGAGCCGGACGCCGCGCTCGACCGCCTGCTCGACGAGAAGAAGCGGGAGCTCCGGACGCAGGCCGAGCAGTACGAGTCCGTGGTCGACGACCTGTCGACCGAGCTCGACGCGGGCGAGCCCGTCGACGGGCAGTTCTGGACCGCCGCGGTCGGTGCCGAGGAGGCGACCGACCTCCTCTTAGAGCGGATCGCCGCCGCGGAGCGTCGGGTGGTCGTGGTCGCGGGCGCGCCTGCGACCGGGTTCGACCTCGGGACGATCGGCGAGCGCGTGACCGCCGAACTGGAGTCCGCGCTCGAACGCGGCGTGGAGATCCGAGTGCTGCTGTCGCCGGCGACGGTCGACGAGCTCCCGCGGAGCGTGGGACGCCGGTACACCGCGGAGCTGGCCGACATGGACGGGTTCGAGGTCCGGACGTCGCCGGGCGTCGACGGGACGTTCAACGTGTTCGACGAGATCGAGGTGTGTATCGAGGTGCCGCACCCGCTGTCGGCCGACGAGCCGTTCGCGATGATCGACGTGAAAGACATCGAGTTCGCGACGAGCGTGAAAGACCAGTTCGAGCCGCGCTGGGCGGAGTCGGAGCCGCTGACGTTCGGGTGAAGGATGGCCGGGCGAGAGCGCGACGCGAGCCGCGGCGCCTACCGGCCGAGCTCGTCGCGGAGGTCGCCCAGTTTGACCTCGCGCTCGGCGTGGGCGTTGTGCTGGTGGATCGACTCGTCGTTCGACTGCTTCACGCGGATCACGGCGTCGTCAGAGAGGTGCGGGAACTCCTTGACGGCCCCTTCGGCGAGCGCGCGGACGCAGTCCTCGACGAACTTCGCGTCGGCGTGGGCCTCGTAGGTCATGTGGTCCTCGTCGGGCCGCTTCGCCATGTTGTAGATCCGCGCGCTCATCGAGTCGCGGGCGACGTCGATCACGTCCCGGAGGTCGACGTCGGGGTGGCCGTCGGTCGTGATCGTCAGGGTCGCGTGGCCGCGCTGGGAGTGACCCGGCTGCGGGACGGCGTCGAGGAACTCCTCGGTCGTCTCCTCGTCGACGCCGAGCTGGGCGAGCTTGTCGCGGGCTCGCGACTCGCTCATCCCCTGCGAGCAGGGGCAGACGGTCATGCCGGTGACCTCGGCGCCGATCTCCTCGCGCGTCCCGTCCTCGGTGGCGGTCGCGCTGGCGACGATCGTCGCCGTGCTCTGGGTCTCGATGCCGGACGCCGGCGTGTCCTCGCGGGTGACCAGCTCCGCCGACATCGACACCTCGGCGGTGGTGGTGTAGTCGTGTTTCTCCAGGAGCCGCTCGGCCGCGTCGCCGCAGACGTCCTCGACGCGGTACGCCTCCTCGCGGGTGATGTCCTCGAGGATCTCGTCGACGGTCGCGAGGTTCCGCGACATGTCGATCCCCTTCCGGCCGCTGGGGAGGTCGACGAACACTTCGAACTCCGCCATGAGAACGATGGGACGCTTGTCGCCACGCGCGATCTTGACGAGCTTCTCCACCCCGGTGACGCCGACCTGCGAAAGCCCGACGGTGACGTCGGGCGCGGACGCCTGTACGTCCGGCAGCTGGTGACTCATTACGAACACGTTAGGGAACTCCCGGGATTAGCCCTTTCGGAAGGGGGAGACGCGTCTGGTAGTCGTGCGCGCGACTCGAGCAGGGGCCCGCTCGCGGTGGCGGCGGCCCCGCTTCGCGTTGGCAGCGGGCCCCTCCTCGCGCCCGTCACGACCCGTCGCGTGTGAGTCGCCCACGTCCTTCGGGCCGTAACGCACGATTTATAACGGCGGCAGCGGAACGTAATCCAAGACCATGCCGAGTTCCAATGGGCCGCAGAAGGCGACTCGCGACAAGCTCTCGAACAAACCCCGCAACCGCGGCACCTCCCCGCCGCAGCGAGCGATCCAGGAGTTCGACGAGGGGTCCCAGGTCCACCTCAAGATAGACCCGAGCGTCCCGAAGGGGCGTTTCCACCCGCGCTTCGACGGCCGAACCGGAACCGTCGTCGGCAAGCAGGGGTCGGCGTTCAAAGTCGAGATTCCGGACGGCGGCAAGACGAAGACCCTCATCGTCACCGCCGCCCACATGCGGGCCCAGCAGAACTGAGATGACGATATTCAAGGAAAAACTGGACGAGGAGTACGTCACCACCTCCGAGGCGAAGGAGATCCTCGTGGAGATCGAAGACGAGCGCGCGGCCGACGAGGACCGCGACCTGCGCTACGAGCTGGCCCGCGCGATCGAGCACGTCAATCGGTTCGCGGACCTCGACCCCGACGAGTCCCGCGAGCTCGTCGAGGAGCTCACCGAGCTCGATCAGGTCGACCTGCCGACCGCCGTGAAGATCACCGACCTGCTCCCCGAGGACCGCACGGAGCTCCGCTCGGTGTTCGCACAGGAGCGGTACTCGCTCGACGGCGAGGAGCTCGACGAGATCCTCGACGTCGTCGCGAAGTACGCCTGAGCACGCCCCTCCCGGCCCGGCGGGGCGATTCTCCGACACGTTTTTTCAGATTTCCGCACGTACGTCGACCCGCATGTACCAGACCACCCTCGTTCCGACCGGAGCGGGCGACGCCGCCCTCGACGCCGTCGACGACGCGACCGAGATCACGGCGGCGGACGGAACGGTACACGTCCTCGGCGTCGTCGAGGAGATCCCGATGTACGACCGCTCCGGCAAGCCGGAGAAGTTCGACGACGACGACCCCGAGCGCCGCGAGCGGCTGGAGGCGGCGGTCGACCGGGTCGCGACGGCCGTCGCGGACGCGGGTATCGACAGCGAGACGGCGGTCGAGTCCGGGGTTCCGGCCCACGAGATCGCCGCGTACGCCGACGCCGTCGACGCGGACGCGGTCGTGATGGGCAAGCGCGGCCTCGACGCCGCCGCCGACGACCTGCTCGGCAGCACGACCGAACGCGTCATCCGGACCGCCGACGCGACCGTCGTCTCCGTCCCCGTTTCCGGGTGACCCCGGACGACCGACCGCTCCCGGGCGTCACCGGTCGCGACCCGCCTCGACGACGATCGTCCCGAGGAGGCGGCGCCGTCGCTCCCGGACGTCGGTGTGGTCGTCGAGCGCGCGCCGTGCGGCGGCGGTCCGGTCCGCGAGCCTCCCGAGCGGGTCGTCGGTCCGCGCGTCGAAGAGCCGCCCGTTCAGCGCCACGAACGCCCGGAGCGCCGCGTTCGCGAGGCGGTTTCCCTCCGGAACGAACGCCGCGAGGACGACGGCGTCCGCCAGGTCGCACCACCGGCGCACGACCGCGTACGGGTCGGGGAAAAGCGAGGTGACGAACGTCGCGAGGACGCCGTCCGCGGCCGCCACCGGGGGGCGCTCGGCGTCGGCCTCGACGAGCGAGACGTTCTCCCAGCCGCGCCGCTCGACGAGCCCCGCCGCCCGGTCGAGCATCCGCGGCGAGACGTCGACGCCGACGACGCGACCGCTCGGACCGACGGCGTCGCGGAGCGCGGGGAGGTTCACTCCCGGGCCGCAGCCGAACTCGATGACCGTGTCGCCGGGGTCGAGGGCCAGCGCGTCGACGCAGGCGGCGCGGACGCCGCCGACGGACGCGGTGGCCCGCGCGAACCAGTCGTAGACGCGGGCCCACGCGTCGTAGCCGCGTCGGATCCGGCGCAGCCGACGCGGGTCGGTCGCTCCGAACTCGCCGTCCGCCGCGGGATCGTCGCTCGCCGCGGGATCGTCGCTCGCCGCGGACCCGCTCTCGCCGTCGCCGTCGCGGGTCACGGGTCGGCGTCGACGGCGGCCGGGGGCGTCCTCGGCCACCAGCGCGCGGGTCCGTCGCGCGCGACCGTCGAGTGACACCGCTCGGAGTCCGTACACCCTCGCGGCCGCCGGTAGGCGATCCCCCGCTCCGCGAGGTACGAGACGTAGCCGTCGTCGACGCGGTCCAGCTTCTCGTGGCACACCCACCGCTCGCCGCATCGCCCGGCCGCGAGGTTCCGGTACGGACACGTGAACGTCGTGCGCTCGGCGCCCCCCTCGGAGGCGGTCTCGTCGATCCGCACGCCGACCGTCCGGTACGCCAAGCGGAGCCGGCGGACGACCGCACGCGGCGACGACGCGCCGAGGAAGAGGACGTGCGCGAGCGCGTACCCGAGGTCGTGGAGCAGCCGCTCGCCCCGCGTCAGCGACGCGCGGTCGCCCTCCAGCCGCGACCGGAGGGTGCCGTACCACTCCGCGATCTCGCGGACGTCGTCGCGCAGCGCCGCCGCCTCCGCGAGGCGCTCGCGGCGCTCTTCCAGGGCCGTCGGTCCGTCGGAGAGGCGGAACGACGGCACCGCCTCGACGTGTTCGAGCACCCGCTCGCGGAGGCAGTCGCCGTCGGCGTGCGCCGCGACGCGCCGCCGGAGTTCCGGGTACCAGTTCCGCGTCAGGGCGCCGTACGCGCCGTCGAGCAGGTCGTCGACCCGCGCGACGTCGCCCGCGTCGGTCGGCTCGCCCCGTTCCGGATCGCCCGCTGCGTCGGCCGTCGACCCTCTCTCCGCGTTCGCCTCGGGCGAGGCGCCCGGGAACGCCTCGACGAGTCGAACCAGTTCCGCCGGCTCCGGTTTCGCCATGGTATCACGTCGCACTCGACGCTCTTGAATCCGACCGTCGGCGGTCGCAGCGCGTCCCGCCTCGCCAGCGGTTTTTTCATCGCTCGGAGCGATGAACGATGTATGAACGACGTCGACGACCTCGCCGGCGAAAGCGGAGCCGACGGCGGCGGCCCCACCGCCGTCCTGCTCGACGTGCTGTTGAACGGGCGTCCCGACGACGACCGCCCGCAGTCCCGCAAGTCGCCGGTGGCGTACGGGCTCGGCGCCGACTCGTTCGCGCTGTACGAACTGACGCTCGACGGCGAGCCGGACGTCTCGGTCGGCGACCGTATCGCGCTGGACGGGCCGGCCGTCGGCCGCTACCGCGAGGTGTCGTTCGACGACCTCACTCGAAACGCGGCCGCGGAGGTCGAGTACGCCGCGGAGGCGATCGTCGACGCCGACGAGGAGCGGTTCGTCGACTTCTACAACGAGGCGGGGCCGATCACCCTCCGACTCCACCAGCTGAACCTGCTGCCGGGGATCGGCAAGAAGCTGCGGAATGACCTCCTCGACGAGCGGAAGCGCGGCCCGTTCGAGAGCTTCGACGACGTCGAGGAGCGCATCTCCGGGCTCCACCGCCCGCGGGAGGTGATCCTCGAACGGATCGTCGAGGAGATCCGCGAGCCGGATCTGAAGTACCGGACGTTCGTCGGTCGCGAGGAGTGAACACCGGCTCCTCGGCGCGCGGACCGACGACCGTCGGTTCGCCGCCGCACCGCCCCCGAAACGAGACTTTTACCCGAACACCGCGTGTACCCCGGCTATGACCGACTCATCGACGGGTGAGAACGCCGCGTACGGGGGTCGCGACCCCGACGCGCTCGCGAGGCGGGCGGGCTCGCGCGCCGACCCCGACCGCGACCAGCACTTCCTCGTCGACGACCGGGTCCTCGACCGCATTCCCGGCTACCTCCCTGAGGACGCCGACACCAGTCACCTCCTCGAGATCGGCGGCGGCGCGGGCGCGCTCACGGACCGCCTGCTGGCGACGACGACCGCGGACGCGGCCGCCGACGCGAGCGGAGCGCCCGGTCGCCTGAGCGTGATCGAACGCGACGGCGCCTTCGCCGAGTTCCTCCGCGAAGAGTTCGCGGCCGCGGTCGCCGACGGGCTCCTCGACGTGGTGGAGGGCGACGCGCTCGACGTCGAGATCCCGGATTTCACCGCCTGCGTCGCCAACCTCCCGTACGGGGTCTCCTCGGAGATCGCCTTCCGGCTGCTCCCGGAGCGGAAGCCGCTCGTGTTGATGTTTCAGGCGGAGTTCGCCGACCGGATGGTCGCGTCGGCCGGGGAGTCCGCGTACGGCCGGCTCTCAGTGTCGGCGCAACACTACGCCGACGTCGAGATCGTCGAGCGCGTTCCGAAGGAGGCGTTCGACCCGCAGCCGGCCGTCGAGAGCGCCGTCGTGCGCTGCACGCCTCGCGACCCCGACTACGTCGTCGGCGACGAGGCGTTCTTCCTCCGGTTCGTGAAGGCGCTTTTCACCCAGCGGCGCAAGACGGTGCGGAACGCGGTGCGGAACACGGCGCACATCTCCGGGCTCGACGACCCGGAGGCGGTCGTCGACGCGGCGGACGAGGAGCTGCTGCGTAGTCGCCCCGGCACGCTCGAGCCGGCGGCGTTCGCGGCGCTGGCCGAGCTGGCCCGCGAACGCGGGTCGCCGACGGAGGCGTGACGATGACGGGCTGGGTCGGCCTCGTGACGGATCTTCAACGCGCGCTCGCGGGCAACTTCGAGCGGTTCGCCGCCTCGGTGGGCATCGTCGCCGCGGTGCTGGGGGTGCGGCTCCTCACGCGGCGGCTGCGGCGCGGCGACAGGGAGCTCACCTCGACGCAGCGGCTCCTGCTGTCGGCGGGCGTCGGCGGCGCCACCGCGCTGGGCGCGATCACGCTGATCGCGGTGTGGGACCAGAGCGGCGCCCTCTTCGAGACGGCCCAGTCGGCGCTGAGCGCGAACCAGCTGTCGAACGTCGTCCTCGCCGTGCTCCTCCTGGCGATCGCGTACGCGCTCACCGACTTCCTCGGGGGCGTCATCCGCGAGATCGGCGCCGAGAGCGCGTCGATCTCGCAACACCAGCAGGAGGTCATCCTGCGGATCACGCAGCTGAGCGTCTACACGTCCGCGATACTCGCCGTCGTCGGGCTGTTCACCGACAACGTCGGTAGCCTCCTCGTCGGCGCGGGGTTCCTCGGGATCGTGGTCGGGATGGCGGCGCGGCAGACGCTCGGGGCGATACTGGCCGGCTTCGTGCTGATGTTCTCCCGGCCGTTCGAGGTGGGTGACTGGGTCGAAGTCGGAGACCACGAGGGAACGGTGACCGAGATCTCGATCATGAGCACGCGGCTGCGGTCGTTCGACGGCGAGGTGATCACGATGCCGAACGACACCGTTCGCTCGGGCTCGATCGTCGACCGGTCGCGCCGGAACCGGCTGCGGATCGAGGTCGAGGTCGGCGTCGACTACGACACCGACGTCGAGCGCGCGGCCGCGGTCGTCGAGGAGGCTGTCGCCGGGGTCGACGACGTCGCCGAGATGCCCGAGCCGAACGCCGTGACGAAGCGCTTCGACGACTCGGCGGTCGTGTTGGGGCTCCGCTACTGGATCCGCAACCCCAGCATGCGGAAGCGCTGGCGCACCCAGACCGCCGCGATGAACGCGATGAAGGGGGCGCTCGAGGACGACGGGATCGTCATCCCGTTCCCGCAGCAGACGCTCTCCGCCCGGTCGGAGGGGGCCTCCGGACCGCAGTTGGACGCGTCGGTCGAGGAGCGCGCGGCGACGCGCGGCGGGTCGGAAGGCGCGGACGACGGAGACGCCGGCGCGACCGACGGCGGCCCGGAGGACGACGGCCGATGACCCGCGGCGGGGACGAGCGCGACGCCGGTGACGAGCGCGGCGGCGACCTCGCGGCGCTGCGCGGCGCCGACGACGCGGTCGTCTACCAGCCCGCGGAGGACTCCGGGCTGCTCGCGGAGGCGGCGGTGGCGGAGGCCCACGGCCGCGTGCTGGAGGTCGGCACGGGCTCCGGGTGGGTCGCGGAGCGGATCACCGAGGAGCGCGGCCTCGACGTGGTCGGCAGCGACCGCAACCCGCACGCGGCGCGACAGGCCCGCGAGCGCGGCGTCGAGGCCGTCGTCGCCGACCTCCTCGCGCCGTTCCGCGCGGACGCGTTCGACGCGGTGTGCTTCAACCCGCCGTACCTCCCGACCGACCCCGACAACGAGTGGGGCGACTGGATGGAACACGCGCTCTCGGGCGGCGAGTCGGGCCGCGAACTCATCGAGCCGTTCCTCGACGACGTGGGTCGCGTCCTCGCGCCCGACGGCGTCGTCCTCCTGCTCGTCTCCTCGCTCACCGGCTACGACGAGGTGCTCGACCTGGTCGACGAGGCGGGATTCGCGGCCGAGCCGGTCGTCGAGGAGTCGTTCCCCTTCGAGACGCTCACGGTGCTGGCGCTGCGTCGAGCGTAGCCCCGCCACCGGTGAATTACTCTAGAGAATAATATACATTAGCAAATATTATACGACGGCATATCTAACGGAGGGTAATGACCGAACGTGTCGCGGCGACGCCGGGGCTGTACCCGCTCCCGGACCGGGCGAAAGAGACCCTCTCGGACCTGAAGGGCCACCAGAAGGGCGACCTCCTGGGCGGCGACGAGGGCGAAGCGATCGTCGCGGAGTACGACGAGGTACGCGCCGAGTACGTCGACCACCAGCTGGACGCCGGCCTCGACCTGATCTCCGAGGGGCAGGGCCGCTGGGACGACATGATCGCGCACCCGCTGACCGTCAGCGACGCCGTCGAGACCGGCGGGATCGTCCGGTACTACGACAACAACAACTTCTACCGCGACCCGCGCGTCGTCGACGACCTCGCCTTCTCCGGCGACGTGGCCGACGAACTGGAGAAGGCGACCGATCTGCTCGCGGACGCCGACGGCGCCGCCGACGCCTCGCTCGCGGCGACGCTTCCCGGGCCGTACTCCCTCGCGGAGCTGGCGACCGACGAACACTACCGCGACGAGGCCGAGTTCCAGGCCGCCGTCGCGGAGTTCCTCGCGGGCGAGGTCGCGGCGTTCCCCGACCACGAGACGCTGTTCCTCCTCGAGCCGTCGCTCGTCACGACCCCGCCCGTCGAGGGCGCGGAGGAGCGCGCGACGGACGCGATCGCGACCGTCGCGGCCGAGACGGACGCTGACGTGGTCGTCCAGACGTTCTACGGCGCGCTCGGCGAGAAGCTGTACGCCCACCTCGTCGACGAGGCGGGTGCGGACGCACTCGGGCTCGATCTGGTCGCCGGCGACCGCGACGACACCGTCTACAACGTCCAGGAGTTCGGCGCGACCGACTCGCTGTCGCTCGGGCTCGTCGACGGGCAGAACACGCTCGTCGAGGAGCCGGAGACGGTCGCGGAGCGCGTCGAGTGGTTCGAGTCGCAGATCCCGCTGGAGGGGTTCGACCGGACCTACCTCACGCCCAACACCGAGCTGTTCTACCTGCCGACGAACAAGTATCGCGCGAAGCTGAACGCGCTGGCCGCCGCCGCGGAGGTGCTCGACTGATGGTCCGAAACCCGTCCGCCAACCGCGACCAGTTCCGCCCGGCCGACCACCCGAACGAGACGTTCCTGCTCTCGACGGTCGTCGGCTCGTACCCGAAGCCGAAGTGGCTCAACCGCGCCGACGAGCTCGTCGACGACCCCGATTCGAAGTTCGACGCGTCGGACCTCGAGGAGGCGCACGACGACGCCTGCCGGCTCATCACCCACGAGCACGAGCGCGCCGGCCTCGACACCGTCGTCGACGGCGAGATGCGCCGCAACGAGATGGTGGAGTTCTTCGCCGACCGCATCGACGGCTACGAGTTCAACGGGCCGGTGAAGGTGTGGGGCCACAACTACTTCGACAAGCCGAGCGTGGTCGAGGAGGTCGCGTACGACGAGCCGTGGCTCGTCGACGAGTTCGAGTTCACCGCCGGGGTCGCCGAGCGCCCGGTCAAGGTGCCGATCACGGGGCCGTACACCCTCGGCTTCTGGGCGTTCAACGAGGCGTACCCCTCCACCGAGGAGCTGGTGTACGACCTCGCGGACCTCGTCAACGAGGAGGTCGAGAAGCTGGTCGAGGCGGGCGCGCGCTACATCCAGATCGACGAGCCCGCGCTGGCGACGACGCCCGAGGACCACGCCATCGTCGGGGAGGCGCTCGAACGGATCGCGGCGGGCATCCCCGAGGAGGTCCGGATCGGCCTCCACGTCTGCTACGGCGACTACTCGCGGGTGTATCCCGAGATCAACGACTACCCGATCGACGAGTTCGACCTGGAGCTCTCCAACGGCGACTACGAGCAGATCCCCGTCTTCGAGGAGCCCGAGATCGAACCGGACCTCGCGCTCGGCGTCGTCGACGCCCACACCGCCGAGGTGGAGTCGGTCGAGGAGATCAAACGGAACATCCGCCAGGGCCTCCGCGTCGTCCCGCCGGAGAAGCTCACGATCTCGCCCGACTGCGGGCTGAAGCTGCTCCCGCGCGACGTCGCGTACGGCAAGACCGAGAACATGGTGACCGCGGTCCGCGAGGTCGAGGCCGAGATCGACGCCGGCGAGATCGACCTCGACAATCCGCTCGCGGACGACTGAGTCTCGGGCGACCGACGCCCCGACGCCATTTATTAGAGGTCCCCGCTCCACGGGCCGCCATGGAGATCGGCGTGACGGTCGGCGACGACCTCGACCGGCTCGCGGCGTCGTCGAGGCGGTTCGACTTCTGCGAGCTCGGCGTCGGCGAGCCGACGCTCGTCCCGGGCGATATCGACCCGGAGCGACTCGGTGACGCGCTCGGCGACCGCGACCTGCTCGTCCACCTACCGTACGGCCAGCGGCTGGCGACGTACGTCCCGGAGGTGAACGACGCCATCGTCGACTACCAGCGCCGCCTCCTCCACGCGGCCGGCGACCTCGGCGCCGAGAAGGCGGTCCTCCACGCCACCTCCGCTGACCGCGACGACGTCGAGTTCCGGGAGACCGCGGCCGAGCAGCTCCGGCGGGTCGCGGACGCCGGCCGCGAGGCGGGCGTCGAGGTCGTCGTCGAGAACGTCGGCCACCAGCACGCGGGGCTCCAGCTCTCCGTCCTCGGCGACCTCGCCCGCGAGACCGACACGTCGGTCTGCTTCGACGTGGGCCACGCGTACATGGAGGGCGGCAACGAGGCGATCAAGCGGTTCCTCCGGAGCCACGGCGACCGGGTCTCGCACCTCCACTGTCACGACGTCCGCCGCCGCGGCGACACGCACCTCCCCGTGGGCGCCGGCGAGGTCGACTACGACCTCGTCGAGTCGGAGCTCGCCGGCTTCGACGGGACGGTCGCCCTAGAGGTTTTCACCGACGACGAGACGCTGCTCCGCGACTCCGCGGAGCGCGTCGCCGACCGGCTCGGCGCCTCGTTCTGAAGGCGCTCAGTCCGTCCGGCCGCCGTCGGCGTCCGCGTCATCGTCGCCCGCGCCGTCGGCGTCGGCCTCCGCGTCGGTCTCGTCTCCCGCCTCGTCGCCGTCGATCTGGCGCTTTATCGACTCCAACTCGGACTCGACGTCGACCTCCGGCGGGTCGTCGACGTCGCCGGCCGCTTCGTTCTCGTCGGCCCCGCCCTCGCCGGGTTCGGTCACGTCGATCTGAACCGGACTCGCGTCGGCGCCGCGGTCTGACGGCGTCTCGTCCCGATCTCGGTTCCCGCCGTCTCGCTGTCGTCCCCCGTCGTCTCGCCGTCGTCCCCCGTCGTCTCGCCGACCGTCGCGGTCCCGCCCGAGCCGTCGGTCTCGCGCGGCGTCCGCCTCCCGGCGTCCCTCGTCGATCCGGGACTCGATCTCGGCGGTGAGGTCGCGCGCGTCGGCGATGATTGACCGCGAGGCGGCGTCCTCGGGGAGGTCCGCCTCCGAGAGCGCGGTCCGGAGCTCCGAGAGCGACCGCGAGAGCCCGGCGGTCGCGCCGTCGCGGACGTCCGCGAGGCGGTCGCCGGCGCCCTCCGCGCCCTCGGCGACGCTCCGGCCGGGGTCCGCGAGCCTGAGGGTTCCCTGAAGCAGTTCGAGGGACTTGATCGTCGTCTCCAGCAGCGCGATGAGCGTCGGAATCGTGTACTGTTCGGTGAACCGCACCAGCTCCGAGAGCCGGGGCGGCCGCGGGGGCCCGCGGCGGTCGCGCTCGGTCTCTCGGAGGTCGGCGCGGAGCTCGCCCAGCACGTCCTCGAGCTCGTCGAGCCGCTCCTCGAGGTCGTCGTCGCGTCGGTCGCGGGAACTCATACCGCTCGCTACGGCGCCCGCGAATAAAAAGCCCGGCAGCGCCGTGGGGCGCTCTGCTCGGTCGCCTCGCTCCGCTCAGAACCCCTCGCGCAGGAAGGTCCGCCGCGGCGGGAACAGGGCGGCGAGGTCGGTCGCGAGGTCGTCGGGGGCGTCGTCGTCGACGTCGAAGGGAGCGTGCGCGCGGAGGTCGTCGACGCCGCGGTAGCCGGCGTACAGCTGCGAGAGCGCGCCGATACCGGCGGTCACGTCGGGGGCGGCAGCGGAACTACCCTCTCCGGCGCCGACCCGCTCGGCGTCGACCGCGCCGTCCGAGACCGTCACCCGGACCGGCCGGCCGTGCCAGTCGACGAGGGGGTCGTCGACCGCGAGCGTGAACGCGGCGTCGAGGTCGGGGTCGGGCGCCAGCGCGGTCAGCGCGTCGGCCACGTCCACGAGCCGGAACATGGGGCCGGCGCGGACCTCCTCGGTCACCGCGCGCGGGTCGTCGACGCGGTCGAGGACGCTCACGTCGACCGGGAGCCGGAGGCGAACCCGCTCGACCTGCGAGTCGTGGTCCCGGCAGAACCGGAAGACGCGGTCCCAGTCGGCGGGGTCGGCGACCGCGGCGTCGGAGACGACCATCGCGCGCCCGTCGCCGTCGTCGCGCTCCTCGAAGGTGTACGACAGCAGCGCGCGGAGGTCGCCGTCGCGCTCGAAGCCGTAGACGTACGGGTCCGTCTGCCACCCGCGGAGGGTGCGCTCGCGCCACCACGCCTCGGTCCGCGCCATCGTGAAGTCGTAGCGCTCCGCGGTCGCGGCGAGGAGGTCGGCGGCCGCGTCGTGGTCGTCCTCGCCGAGCCGGCGGAACTCGCCCGCCTCGTCGGTGCCGTCGTCTCCTGCCGGGTCGGCGCCCTCCTCGGCCGCGAACGCCAGCTGCTTCGGGGGCGCTTTCACCCAGCGGTACCGGTTCACCGTCTCCCAGCCGTACCGACGGTAGAAGGGGTGTTCGAAGGGCCAGAGCACGGAGAAGCGCACTCCGTCGTCGCGGTACTCCGTCAGCGACTCGCGGAGGAGCCGCTCGATGTGGCCCTGCCGCCGGTGTTCGGGCGGGGAGGCGACCGCGGAGAGGCCCGCCACGTCCCGGTCGCGCCCCCGGATCCGGAGCGAGAAGTCGTGGTGGCCGCACACCGCGACGGGATCGTCGCCGTCGAACAGCCCCCGGTAGTCGCCGAGGTGCTCGCGGTCGTCGTCGTCTCCCTCCGGGTCGTAGGGGCCCTCCTCGGGCGAGAAGGCGTAGCGCATGAACGCGCGGAACTCGTCGTCGCGCTCCTCGGGGAAGGGCCGGTAGTCGAGGTCGCCCATACGCCGAGGGCGGCCGGAAGCCGGATAAGCCTTCCCGGCGCCTGCGGGTGGTTCTCACCCCTCGCTGCGAGGGGGACCGGTGAGTCCGCTCAGTCGAACCTCCCGCGCCGGTACTGGACCGGCCAGTCGGCCTCCGCGCCCAGCTCGTGGGCCGCCTCCAGCGGCCAGTAGGGGTGCCGGAGCATCTCGCGGCCGAGCGCCACGAGGTCGGTCCGCCCGTTCCGCACGAGGGCGTCGGCGTGGGTCGGCTCCGTGATCCCGCCGACCGCGGCGACGGGCACGTCGGTCCCCTCGCGGATCGCCTCGGCGTACGGGACCTGGTAGCCCGGGCCCGCGCTCGGGATCTCCTGATCCGGGTGGATCCCGCCGCCCGAGACGTCGATCAGGTCGGCGCCGGCCTCGGCCAGCACGGGGGCCAGCCGCACCGAGTCGTCCACGTCCCACGAGTCGCGGTCCGGGAGCCAGTCCGTCGCGGAGATCCGGACGAAGACGGGCTTGCCGTCGGGCCAGACCTCGCGGACGGCCTCGACGACCTCGCGCAGGAGACGGCTGCGGTTCTCGAAGCTCCCGCCGTACTCGTCACCGCGGTCGTTGGTCACCGGCGAGAGGAACTGGTGGAGCAGGTAGCCGTGGGCGGCGTGGACCTCCGCGATCTCGAAGCCGATCCCCCGTGCGCGCTCCGCGGCGGCCGCGAAGGAGTCGATCACCTCGTCGATCCCGTCCCCGTCGAGCCGTCGGGTGTCGGCGAGGTCCCCCTCGTCGACCTCCGGGTGCGGGTACGGCTCGTCGGCCGCGGAGACGGTCTCCCAGCCCGCGGGCTCGTCGGCGGGGATCGGCCCGCTCCCCTCGGCCGGCGGCCGGTGGGAGGCCTTCCGCCCGGCGTGGGCCAGCTGGATCCCGGGGGTCGCGCCCTGCGACCGGACGAACTCGACGATCGGTTCGATCGCCTCGGCGTGGTCGTCGGACCAGATCCCGAGACAGTTCGGCGTGATCCGGCCGCGGGCCTCGACGGCGGTCGCCTCGGTCATCACGACGCCGGCGCCGCCGGCGGCGCGGGCGCCGAGGTGGACGCGGTGCCAGTCGTTCGCCAGCCCGTCCTCGGCGGAGTACTGACACATCGGCGAGAGCATCACGCGGTTTCGGAACTCGGTGTCGCGGAGCGCGAGCGGCGTGAACAGCGTGTCGGTCACGGGTCGGCGGACGGCCGCCCCGAGGTAAGGCCCTCCGATCCCCCGCGCGGATCGCCGCCTGTGGTTTAGGTCGACCGAAATCTATAACACCGCCGGTCCCTGAGCGGGTTGTAATGACAACGGGAGACCGGATCGAGCGGGACGCCGAGTCGGCGACCGACGAGCGACCGACGGTCGCTGCGACCCGCTGCTCTCAGGACCGGACCGTCTTCGCCGAACAGGGCAACACCGACGCGTGGATCGCGACCGACCTCACGGTCGACCTCGAACGGTAACGAAGCCCCTCTCGACGCTTGCGACGCCGCTGCGCCCCTTCTTCGGGTGCCGTCCGGCGCCCCCGACTTCACTCCTCGGAGCGCAGCGTCTCGCCCGGCGAGCCGGACGCCCGCGGCGTCGACGCGGCCGCCCGCTCCGCGCCCTTCCCGCGCTCCCGGCCCTCGTCGACGAGCGCGCGGATCCGATTTAGGATCGCGTCGAACCGGCCGCGGTCGGCCCCCTTCTCGAAGTAGGCGTCCGCGCCGGCGCCGAACGCCGCCGCCTCGCGCTCCTCTCTCGGACACGTGGTGTGGAAGACGACCGGGAGCCCGCGGTCCGCCCCGCGGAGCCGCTCCGCGAGGTCGACGCCGCCGCCGTCGGGGAGGCGCTGTTCGGTCACGACGCAGTCGACCCCGACCCGCTCGCCGTCGACCTCGACGCCCCCCTCGACCCCGTCGACCGCCTCGGCGACGCGCCCCACGGAGCGGACCCGGATCCGATCGGTGAGCCGCGCCGCGAACGCCTCCAGCAGCTCGGCGGAGCGCGCGTCGGGCTCCACCTGAAGGACGGTGATCGGCTCGTCGGCTCCCGTCGCGGACTCGTTCGCTGTCGGTTCCGCTCGATCGGCGTCCGCGTCCGCGGACGCGTCGGAGGGCGAAGACGTGTGGTCGGTCATGTGGTGTGTGGCGGGCGACGACTCGGCGAAGAGCGACTTACTACGCGAGTTGTGATCTTTCTTCAGTCAACAGTTGCCGAGGGGACGTGATAATAATTGCGGGATCGTCGCTTTCACGGCTTCAAAAGCCATTATTCAGTAGTATTAGGGGAGAATGGCTCGACGTGCGCGGGGTCGCCTCGAACCGACGGCGGTAGCCGACGAGCCGACCGCGAGGCGGGGTCGGCCCGCGACCCGGATCGAACGCGCCGAACGGATCTCAGGCGAACAGGTCGCGCGCCTCGCGGACGGCGTCGACCAGGGCGTCGACCTCCTCGACGGTGTTGTAGAAGTAGAAGGAGGCGCGCGCGGAGGCGGCGACGCCCATCTCGTCGTGGAGCGGCTGGGTGCAGTGGTCGCCGGCGCGGATCGCGACGCCGTAGTCGTTGAGGATGCTGGAGAGGTCGTGGGCGTGGACGCCCTCGACGTTGAACGCGACGAGGCCGCCGCGGTCGTCGCCGGGCGGGCCGTAGATCTCGACGCCGCCGAGCGCCTCGAGTTCGTCGTAGGCGTACTCGGCCAGCAGGTCCTCGTGGGCCTCGACCCGGTCCATCCCGACCTCTTCGAGGTACTCGATCGCGGCCGCGAGGCCGACCCCCTGCGCGATGGAGGGCGTGCCGGCCTCGAACTTCCACGGGAGGTCCTCCCAGGTGGAGTCCTCGAAGGAGACGCGGCGGATCATGTCGCCGCCGTAGAGGTACGGCTGCATCCCGGCTAAGATCTCCTCGCGGCCGTAGAGGACGCCGATCCCGGTCGGCCCGCACATCTTGTGGCCGGAGAAGGCGAGGAAGTCGACGTCCAGCTCTGCGACGTCGACGGGGCGCGTCGGCACCGACTGCGCGGCGTCGGCGAAGATGAGGGCGTCGCGGTCGTGGGCCAGATCGGCCAGCTCGCGGATCGGGTTTATCGTCCCGAGCGTGTTCGAGACGTGGACGACGGAGACCATCTCGGTGTCGTCGTCGACGAGCTCGGCGGCGTGGTTCATATCGAGCCGCCCCTCGTCGGTGACGTCGACGAAGCGCACGTCGGCGCCCGTCCGCTTGCCGATCTGCTGCCAGGTGACGAGCGAGGCGTGGTGCTCCATCTCCGAGAGGACGACGTTGTCGCCCGGACCGAGCTCCTCGAGCCCCCACGCGTACGCGACGAGGTTCATCGCCTCGGTCGTGTTCTTGGTGAAGACGATCTCCTCGCGGCCCGCGGCGCCGACGAACTCCGCGACCGCGTCGTGGGCCTCCTCGTAGGCGACGGAGGCCTCCTGGCTCAGCTGGTGGATCCCGCGGTGGACGTTCGCGTTGTAGCTCCGGTAGTAGTCGGAGATGGCGTCGACGACCGGGTCGGGCGTGTGCGAGGTCGCCGCGTTGTCGAGGTAGACGAGGGGGGTGTCGTCGCCCTCACCCTCGCCCGCTGTCTCCGGATCTCCGCCGACCTTCCGATCGAGGATCGGGAAGTCGGCGCGGAGCGCCTCCACGTCGAACGGGTACTGTTCCTGAACTCCCATTACCCCCAATCGGGGCCCGAGGGCTAACACACCTTCGGTCCGGTACGTCTTGCCCGTATCGCTGACGCGCGGGATCGCGCGATCCGCGGCGGTTCGCCGCCGAAATCCGACCGCCCGGTCGGCGACCTTCGGTCTACTCCCCCCAGTCCGGGTTCGCCCGCGGCGGCGAGAAGATGTCGTAGCCGACGGCCGGTTCGTCGGTCCGGTTCTCGGCGGCGTGCGGCTCGCCGCCGGGGATCGCGTAGGTGTCGTCCGGGCCGACCACGCGCTCCTCGCCGTCGACGAGGAAGGTGAGCCGCCCGGCCGTGATCACGCCGATCTGTTCGTGCGGGTGGTCGTGTTCGGGCACCGTCTCGCCCGGCTCGATCTCGAACCGCTGGATGCTCATCCCCTCGCCGACGGCGCCTTGAGTGAGGAACACGCCGTCGACCGCCTCGACCGCCTCCACGTCCGCGTCTGGTACGACCTCCATACGGCCTCCCGCGACCCGGAGGCACCTAAATCCGCGGGCGCGGGCAGTCGGCGCCGGAGGCGTCGGGCCCGACCGGCGCGGCGCGTCCCGAACCGCGCCCTCACGGGAACGGGTGGTACGGGCGGTCGAGCGCGGGCTCGAACCCCATCGACCGCGGCACGTCGCGGGCGCGGTCTCCGAAGAACGGCTCGCCGGTGAACAGGGGTTGCGCGCCGGGGACGAGCACCCGGACGGCCTCGAAGCCCAGGGTCGCGAGGTCGCGCGTCGTCACGCGCGCGACGTACGGGTCGAGCCCGACGCTCTCGACGCGCTCGACGACGGCCGACAGCTCCTCACTCCCCGACAGTTCCGGCTCCCCCACGCCGTCGGCCGAGACGGTCGCGTCCGGGTCGAAGAACGCGGCCGTCTCCGCGGGCAGGTCGGCGTGGTGGCCGATCGCGGCACCCTGCTCGTCGGCCGCCTCCCGGCCCATCGAGCGCAGTTCGGTCCAGTTCTGTAGCGCCTCGGCCAGCGCGCTCCGGGCTGCGGCCGCCGGGTCGAGGTCGGCGCCCGATCCCGCGGCGAACCGCGGCCAGTCGCCCTCGCGGCTGACCCCGACCGCGACGACGGGCACGTCCACGTCGGTCGTGACGAGGAGGGGCGTCACCGACAGCGACTCCGCGCGGGCCCGCTTCTCCAACCCGGCGAACCCGGCGTCGTCGAGGTCGAGGCCGAGCGGCTCCGTCGCGGAGTACCAGCTGGTCATCGTCGCGTCGCGCTCGACCGTCTCGTACAGCCCGGAGAGCGCGGCGTCCGGCCCGGAGCTGCCCAGTCCCAGCCCGGTCGTGATCGGCGGTCGGTACCGGCGCTCCGGCGGCGGAAAGCCGACGAACTCCGCGGGGAGGCTCGCCGTCTCGCCCGTCCCGAGGCGCTCGCCGCGCACCCACGGGAGCCGGTCGTCGCGGTCGTACGCCTCGGCGCCGTCGGGGCGGACGAACGCGTCGGGGGTGACGGGGTTCGGGACGTTCGCGGCCGGCGCGCGCGTGAACTCGGCCTCGCGGTAGACGCCGGCCGCGTACCGCTCTAACCCCTCGCCGAGCGCCTTCATGAACGCGGCGTCCCAGTCGGCCGCCGCGCCGCCGCCGAAGTCGGCCGCGTCGGCGTCGGAGAAGGGCGTCGTGTCCGCGATCCGCGCGACGTAGTACGGGACCGGGAACGACTCCTGCTCGCCAACCTCCCCGAGCGCGCCGATCCGGGGGTCGACGGCCCGCTCCGCGCGGTCGATCGCGTCGTCGAGGCCGCGCTCGACGCCCTCGCGCGGGAGCGCGTCGCCGGGGTCCGTTCCGCAGTCACATCCGGGCACGGGCAACAGCGTCCGCTCGCCGCCGGGGACCTCGACGACGGTGTCCGGCACCGGCTCGCCGGCGAGGAGGCGGATCATCCGCCGTCCGGCAAGCGCGCCGGCGTAGCGCACCGCGGACCGGCGACCCGACGGTGCGTCGCCCCGGTCGGGGCCGCCGCTCTCGACGCGGGCGCGCAGGCAGTCGTAGCAGGCGTCGTCGAGGACGGTCACCGCGGCGTCGAGGTCTCCGAGGGGGACGCCGCCGAGCCCGCCGACCTCGACCGCGATCCACCGGTCGAGCAGCTCGTTCGCGGCCGCGAACGCGGCCGATCCGGCGGTGTCGACGACGACCGCGGCGTCGAACCCGTCGAGCAACTCCGCCTCGACGGGCATCGCGTTCACGTCGACGTCGCCGAGCGCGGCCGCTGCGGCCTCGACCGCGGGGCCGTCACCGACAAGTCCGATATCCATATCCGGTCGACGCGAGGCGGCGAAAAAAAGCCGCGGGTCCGCGGCGGCGCACCCGGCCGGCCGGCGGCGAGCGAGTCGAGGGGGAGTTCGCGGGCGCGGTCAGGCGGGCGTCGCGGCCATCATCTCGGCGGCCTCGGCGGCCAGCTCCGCGGCGTCGATGTCTCGGAGTCGGTCGTCGCCGAGCTTCAGGCGGAGCCGCGGTCGACCGACGTCGATCGGGACCTTCTCGGTGTCGATGATGCCCAGGTCTTCGAGGCGCGTCTTCGTCCGGGAGAACGTCGCCTTCGAGGCGATGCCGACGTCTTCGCCCCACTTCGAGATGTCGTAGAGGAGGACGTCGTTCTTCGCCGCGACGAGCAGCGAGGCGGTCACCTCGTCGATGTCGACCCCGCGTTCGCGGTCCGCTTCGACCGCGTCGAGGACGGCGTCGAAGTCGGCGCGGGCCTCCTCGCCGATCTCCGCCTCCATCGTCTCGCGGACCCGGCTGATCGCCGGCGTGCGGAGCGCGTACGGCTCCGCCTCGTCGAACGCGCCGCGGTGGGTCTCGTACACCTCCCCGACGAACTCGGGGTCGTCGGTCGACAGCGCCGCGACGCCCGCTCCGGCGGTGACCAAGGCGACGACCCGGGACGGGGAGACGAACAGCGCGTTGTCGACCTCGCCGTCCAGTACCCGGAGGTCCAAGGCGCCGTCGGCGACGAGGTCGGCGGTCCGGGACGCGACGACGAAGTCGTCCAGCACGTCCTTGAGGGTGCGCTCGTCGGCGAGCATCGATAGTTCCGGCAGGTCGTCCCGCCCCACGGCGGTCTCGACCAGCGATACGATCGTCTCCGCGGAGGGATCGACGACGAGCAGTTCGTCGTCGCCCCCGGCGAAGGCCGCTTCGAGCGCCGCCTCGACGTCGGCCGCCAGTAAATTCGAGACCATTTATCTCTCCGTATGAAAGCCGGTTGCGTATTTAATATTAACGGGATTTGCGGATCGAACAACTCCGGTAGAGGGTCTCAAAATAGCGAAAACGGCCGATTCGTCCGATCGGATATCGGGTCGGTCGATCGAGCCCGACCCTTCGAGGCGGCGGGCGCAGGACCGCGTCTTTCGGTGAGACGAGCGTCTCGCCCGCCCGCGACGGGGCTACTCCTCGCCCGCGACAGAAGGATTAATGCGCGGTCGCGCCCCCGTTCGCACATGGACCACGAGCACGTCCGGGACGTCGACCCGGCGGTCGCCGACGCGCTGGCCGGCGAGCGCGACAGACAGGAGCAGACGCTCGCGATGATCGCGAGCGAGAACCACGCGAGCGAGGCGGTCCTGGAGGCGCAGGGGAGCGTCCTCACCAACAAGTACGCCGAGGGCTACCCCGGCTCGCGCTACTACGCCGGCTGCGAGTACGCCGACGAGGTCGAGGAGCTGGCGATCGAGCGCGCGAAGGAGCTGTGGGGCGCTGACCACGTCAACGTCCAGCCACACTCCGGCACGCAGGCGAACCAGGCGGTGTACTACGCGGCCCTCGAACCGGGCGACAAGATCCTCTCTCTGGACCTCAATCACGGCGGCCACCTCTCGCACGGCCACCCCGCGAACTTCACGGGGCAGCTGTACGACGTCGAGCAGTACGAGGTCGACCCGGAGACGGGGTACATCGACTACGAGGGGCTCCGCGCCGCCGCCGAGTCGTTCGAGCCGGACATCATCGTCTCGGGATACTCCGCGTACCCGCGCACCGTCGAGTGGGAGGAGATCCAGGCGGCCGCCGACGCGGTCGACGCCTACCACCTCGCGGACATCGCGCACATCACCGGGCTCGTCGCCGCCGGCGTCCACCCCTCGCCGGTCGGCGTCGCGGACTTCGTCACCGGCTCGACCCACAAGACGATCCGGGCCGGCCGCGGCGGGATCGTGATGTGCGACGCGGCGTTCGCTGACGACATCGACAGCGCGGTGTTCCCCGGCGGGCAGGGCGGTCCGCTCATGCACAACGTCGCCGGCAAGGCGGTCGGCTTCAAGGAGGCCCTCCAGCCCGAGTTCGAGGAGTACGCCCGGAACGTGGTCGACAACGCCGAGGTGCTCGCGGAGACGCTTCAGGAGCACGGCCTCTCTCTGGTCTCCGGCGGGACCGACAACCACCTCGTCTTGGCCGACCTGCGCGACTCGCACCCGGACCTCTCTGGCGGGGACGCCGAGGACGCGCTCGCGGCCGCGAACATCGTCCTCAACGGGAACACGGTCCCCGGCGAGACGCGCTCGCCGTTCGACCCCTCCGGGATCCGCGCGGGCACCGCCGGACTCACGACTCGCGGCTTCGACGAGGAGGCCGTCGAGGAGGTCGGGGACCTGATCTACCGCGTCGTCGACGGCGTCGACAGCGACGACGTCATCTACGAGGTCGGCGAACGCGTCGTCGAGCTCTGCGAGGCGCACCCGCTGTACGAGTAGCGACGCCCGCCCCCCTCGGTCGGCGGAGGGACGGCCCGCGTCGACGAATCCGTGCGTAAAAGTGGGGGCGGCCCGCACGGGTCGGTATGGACGCTCCGTCGTTTCTCGCCGCCCGCCTCGACCGCGGCGCCGCCCCGCTCGCGGTCGGGGACGTGATCGCGCTGATCCTGCTCCTGACCGCCGGGACGCTCAACCACCAATCGATCGAGTTCCTCACCGCCAACCCGCTCTACCTCCCCGGCGTCTACGCGCCCTTCCTGATCGGCTGGGCGGCGGTGGCGCCGCTCGTCGGCGCCTACTCCGCGGGCGCGGTCGAGACGGCGAAGTCGTCGGTGCCGCTCGTGATCCGGTCGTGGATCCCGGCCGCGGTCCTCGGGCTCGCGCTCCGCGCGTTCGTCTTCCGCGGCGGCGCCGAACTCACCTTCGCGGCCGTCATGCTCGTGACGGGATCGGTCGCGCTCGGCGGCTGGCGGGCCCTCTACTTCCGGCTGCGTTAACCCCGCGCGCTCCCGCCGATTACGGCGACCGGCCGCGATCGACTCTTTTCTCGCCGTCCGATCGCACGGATGAACGAGCTCTCCTGCGGGACTCATAAGTTATGAATAACATTGGTGTGTTCATAAAAGAACCATTTCCGAACCGCGGGAAAAATTTAATACGGATTCTCGATATAGTATCCAACGACAGCATGACAGGATACTACGACTACGTCCTCGGGCTCATCCCGGCAGCGCTGATCGGTGTGACCGCCTTCCTCAACCTGGTCGGGCTGTCGTTGATGTCGGCAATGCCCGCGGGCGCGGTGGCCGCCGGCGGCGTGATGGCCCACGCGATGTTCGTCAGGGCTCCGGTCACCGACGGCGACGCGTCCGCCGACGCGTCGCGTCCCGGTCGGGGCGGGGCCGGACCGGGCGGCCGGTCGTCCGCGTGACGCTCGACCGATCGCCGCGGCCTGTACCGTTTAGTCCCCCCGCCGCGAGTGAGCGGGTATGACGGAGACCCTGTTCCTGTCGAGCGGCGACGTCGACGACCTCGCGGAGCCGGCCGACTACGTCGCGGCCGTCCGCGACGCGTACCGCCAGGTGGGCGAGGGCGCGCCCGCGGAACCGCGGACGAAGCTGTTCAACCGCGAGCCGCCGGGAATGCTCACCACCTACGCCGCGGTGCTGCCGGAGACGGGCGCGATGGGCGGGTACACCTACTCGGCGGGGTTCGGCGCGGGCGACGCGTGGTTCATGACGCCGCTGTTCGACGCCGACTCCGGCGCGCCGCTCGCGCTGCTGGACGGCGCGTCGATGAACCCGTTCAAGACCGGCGCCGCGGGCGCGGTCGCGGTCGACGCGCTCGCCCGCGGCGACGCGACCGAACTCGCGGTGATCGGCAGCGGCGCGCAGGCGCGCGGGCAGGTCGCGACGACGGCGACCGTCCGCGAGCTCGAGGCGGTCCGCGTCTTCTCGCCCACCCCGGAGCACCGCGAGGCGTTCGCCGAAGACTTCGACGAGCGCCTCGACGCCGACGTGTCGGCGGTCGCGAGCGCGAGCGACGCGCTGGACGGCGCCGACGTGGCGATCACGGCGACGACCGCGAGCGACCCCGTGATCGACGACGCCGACGTGGAGCCGGGGACGCACGTCACGGCGATGGGGCAGTACCACCCGGAGAAGAACGAGCTCCCGCCCGAGCTCGTCGCGCGGGCGACGTACGTCCCCGACCTCCGAGCGCGCGCGACGCAGGACGCCGGCTCGTACCTCGCCGCGGTCGCCGCCGGCCTGATCGAGGAGGGGAAAGGCATCGCGGCCGACCTGGGGGAGGTCGTCGCGGGCGACCACCCCGGCCGGACGAGCGACGACGAGGTGACCGTCTTCGACTCGGGCGGGACCGGGGTCGAGACCGTGGCCGCCGCGCACATGCTGTACGAGCGCGCGAGCGATGCCGGACGGGGCGAGCCCATCGACTTCGCGCCTGCGAGCGAGGCGCTGACCGGCGAGTAGCGCGGTCGACGAGGTCGAGGGTCGGGCGGTGGCCGGAGCTTCAAGTGCCGCGCCCGCTTCCTCACGCACATGCTGATCGGCATCGTCTCCGACACGCACGACGACTTGGCCGCCGTCGAGACGGCCGTCTCGCTGTTCGAGCGCGAGGGGGTCGACGCGGTCGTCCACTGCGGCGACTTCGTCGCGCCCTTCTCCGCGACGCCGTTCGACGCGGACTTCGACTTTCACGCGGTCCGCGGGAACAACGACGGCGAGTGGGCGGTCGAGTCGACCGTCGACTCGTTCGGGACCTATCACGGCGAGGCCGCCGCGCTCTCGTTCGACGGCGTAGATGTGGCAGTCACCCACGGGACGAGCGATCTCGTCGTCGACGCGCTCGTCGGCTGCGGCGACTACGACTACGTGTTCCACGGCCACACCCACGCGCACGGCGTCGAGGCGCGCGGCGAGACGGTCCGGGTGAATCCGGGCGGGCTTCCGATTCCGGTCGAGGGTGCGGACGACACGTTCCGGGTCGCGACGCTGGAGACGGCGGAGTCCGGAGCGGACGCGGTGACGCACCACGTCCTCGACGGATAAGGGAAACACGTGGCGCAGAGCGCCTGTTTCTAAATCGAATCGGGATACGGTGACGAGTGTTTATAAACAGCTGTCGGCTCTGCGATGACTACCGCCAAAGCCCCGGCCGCCCGCTCATAAATGGTTACTGGCAGATCGGCGGCGAACACCGCCAAAGCCCCAGCCGCGAGGCGACCGTACGCTCGCTGTCGTTCGAGACGCCGAAGGCGTCTCGTGATGACGAGAGGGCTTCGCTCTCTCGAACCACGCTCCTCGCTCAGTCACTCCGTTCCTTCGCTGCGGTGCTTGCGTCGTCATCAGAACGCTTTGCGTTCTGATTGGCTCACGAGAGCTTCGCTCTCGTGAACGCCTACGGTCGCCTCGCGGCAGCGTGGCGCGTAGCGCCACGGGCAACCGGCGGCTTCGCCGCCGGTGACTGCCCCTTCGAGTCCCACCCCGAACCGCACGGCACCGCACCTCACGCCTCCCCAGCCTCGTCGCCGGACTACGTCCGGCTGTAAGCGAGAGCTTCGCTCTCGCCCTGTCAGCCGCCCTTCGCTTCGCTCCGGGCGGCTGACTCCCTCGCGCGGTGCTGTCTCGCGGCCGCCGAGGGCGGCCGCTCGCAGGCACGCGCCGACCGCACCGTTCTCTATAAGCGATCCCACCGCCGCTAGCTGGCATTTGAACCGCGTTCCCACCCCGAGTTTTATCGCCGCTCGCTCGCTCCGTACGCCCATGAGACACGCGCAGGGACCGCTCCTCACGATCGACCTGACCGAGCGGACCGCGTCGACGACGCCGATCGACGACCGGCTCGCGTCGTTCGTCGGCGGCCGCGGGCTCAACACGTCGCTCGCGTACGACCGGATCCCGTTCGACGCCGACCTGCTCGGCCCGGAGAACCGGCTCTTCCTTTCGACGGGGCCGATGCAGTACTCGACGACCTCCTACACCGGTCGGATGGCCGCCACGGGTCTCTCGCCGCTCACGGACGGCCTGCTGTCGTCGAACGCGGGCGGGTTCCTCTCGCGGAACTTCACCGGCGCGGGATACGCCGCGGTCGAACTCGTCGGCGCGAGCGACGACCTGCTCGCGGTTCACGTTCGCGAAATCGGCCCGGACGGCGAGCCGAACGTGACGTTCGAGGCGGTCCCGGACCTGGAAGCGGCCGAGGTGTCGGCCGTCTCCGATCGGTTCGCGGAGACGCGCGACCTGGGGCCCGAACACGTGGCCTGTATCGGCCCCGCGGGCGAGAACGCGGTCCGGTTCGCGTCGATCATGACCTCGGACACGCGGGCGTTCGGCCGCGGCGGGCTGGGCGCGGTCCTCGGCTCGAAGGGCGTGAAGGCGCTCACGTTCGACGGCGACTCCGAGGCCGATATCGAGGTCGACTGGCCCGACGAGGCGGGCGAGGTCCACCGCGAGGCGGCCACCTCCGACTCGATCATGAAGCGGCAGGGGACGACGAGCGTGACGGAGCTGGCGAACGAGGTGGACGCGCTCCCGTCGTACTACTTCGCGGAGACCTCCTTCGAGGGCGTCGAGGGTATCTCCGGCGACCGCGTCGAGGAGAAGAAGTACGAGAAGGGGACCTGCTCGCAGTGCGCGTTCGCCTGTAAGCTCCCCACGCGCGACGAGGCGACGGGCGTCGAGACGGAGGGGCCGGAGTTCGAGACGGTGATGGCGTTCGGCTCCAACGCCGGCGTCGACGACGTGGTCGACGTGATGCGCGCCAACGAGCTGTGCGACGAGCTGGGGATGGACACCATCTCCTGTGGCGACGTCGTCTCGATGTTCTTGGAGAGCGAAGACGAGTTCGGCAACGCGGAGCTCGTCCGCTCGCTCGTCGAGCAGATCGCCTACCGCGAGGGCGTCGGCGACAAGCTCGCGGAGGGCGTCCACCGCGCCAGCGAGGAGTTCGGCGCCGAGGACTGGACGGTGAAGGGGATGGAGTTCGCCGGCCACGACGGCCGCGCGCTCAACGGGCAGGGGCTCGCGTTCGCGACCGCGAACCGCGGCGCCGACCACATGTACGGTGAGTTCTACCCCCACGAGTACCCGCTCGTCGACCCCGACGACGCGCTCGACCCCGAGGGGCTCGACGGGAAGCCCCCGAAGCTCGTCGCGAAGGAGAACCGCAACGCGGTCCTCGACTCGGCGGTCGTCTGTAAGTTCTCGCGGGGCACCGTCACCGACGACCGGCTCGCGGCGCTGCTCGACGCCGACTACGACGCCCTCCAGTCGCTGGGCGCGCGAATCGTCGAGCTGGAGCGCGCGTTCAACAACGCCCGCGGCTTCGACCGGAGCGACGACACGCTCCCGTACGCCGACGCCATCGACGGGTTCGACGCCGCGCTCTCGGAGTACTACGCGGTCCGCGGCTGGAACGACGACGGCACCGTCCCCGACCACGGCGACGGCCTCGACGCGGGCAGTCGGGCGGCGGCCGACGACTGACCGGATCGCCCTCACTGACGACTGACCGGATCGCCCTCACTGACGACTGACCGGATCGCTCCGCCGTGACGGACCCCGCCGAACCGCGGGCCGCCTACTCGTCGTCCGTCTCGGCGGGGTCGACGTCGACGCCGCGGAACTCGAACCGGGCGCCACCGGTCTCGCTCTCGACTACTTCGACGGTCCAGCCGTGCGCCTCGGCGACCTCGGCGACGATCTTCAGTCCGAATCCGGTCCCGCCCGGCTCCGACGTCACGCCCGCCTCGAACACCGACTCCCGGTCGTCGGGACCGATTCCGGGCCCGTCGTCAGCGACGTAGAAGCCGTCCCCGTCGGCGAGCGTTCCGAGCGAGACCGTGACCTCGGGTCCCGCGTGCGTGATCGCGTTGACGAAGAGGTTCTCGAGCGCCTGCCGCAGGCGGCTCCGGTCCGCGGTGACGACCGCGTCCGTCTCGACCCGGATCGCCGCCGACTCGGTGTCGACGGTCTCCCAGCACTCCGCGGCGAGGTCGGCCAGTGAGACCGGTTCGGTCTCGTCGATGCCGGCCCCCTGTCGGGCCAACACGAGCAGGTCCTCGATGAGCGCGTCCATCCGGTCAAGCGAGCGCTCGACCGTGCCGAGCTCCGCGACGTCTATCGACTCGTCCGCGAGCCGTTCCGTGACGATCTCGAGGTTGCCGGCGGCGACGTTGAGCGGATTACGCAGGTCGTGCGAGACGAGGCTCGCGAACTCCTCGAGTCGGTCGCGCTCGCGGACCACTTCCGCTTCGCGCCGCCGGAGCTGTCGCTCCCGCTCGATGCGGACGAGGACCATCGTCACCGTCGCCGCCCAGATGCGCGCGACGGCCAGGTCGGCGTCGTCGAAGGCGTCGGGGCTGGTCGCGCCGACGTTCAACACGCCGTACCGGCCGAGCGGGACGATGAGTTCGCTGCGGATCGTCGCGTCGTCGTCGTATCGGTCGGGTTCGTCGCCGACGTCCGACACGTAGGTCGGCTCGCCGTTCTCGAACACCTCCCAGGTGATGCTCCGTCCGTCGGCGTCGAACGTCGGGTGGTCGCCGACCACCGCCTCGGCGGTATCGGTCCAGACGGCCGGTTCGAGCGCGTCCCGTCGTTCGTCGTACAGCCAGATCGCGGCGAGCGGGTGGCCGAGCACGTCGTCGACGTACGCCACCGCCGCCTCGGCCGCCGCCTCCCTGTCGGTCGTCTTCAGCAGCTCTCGGGTCGCCTCGTGGAGCGATTCGAGCGTCTCCGTGCGGCGCTGGAGCGCCAGCTGCCGCGTCCGTTCGTTCGAGACGTCTATCGCGGTGACGACCGCGTACGGATCGCCGTCGAGATCGAAGGCCCCGACGCTGACGCGAGCCGGGACCGGAACGCCGTCGCCGCGGCGCACGACGAGCTCGAACCCGTCGGCCAGCGACCGGGACTCTCCGGCGCGCACCGCGTCGATCAGCGCCGCGACGGTATCCGGGGAGGCGTCCCCCGACCCCTCGTCGTCCGTCGTCTCCCCGACGGTCCCGTGGTCGCCGTCGCCCGGACCGCCATCGAGGGTCGCGATCGACGCGGCGCCGTCGCGGTTCAGATCCGTCGGGTCCTCGAACACGTCGATCACCGAGAGCCCCGAGAGGCCGTCCGGGTCGAGCCCGAACACCGTCTCGACGCTCGGCGTCCCGGCGCGGACGACGCCGTCGCCGTCGACGACGAACGTCGGGTCCGGCGTGGCGTCCAACGCCTCCGGGAAGCGGTCCATCGTCACTCCTCCGTCGGGCTGTGGACGTGGCCGCACTCGGGACAGCGGACCTCCTCGCCGCGGAGGTCGGCCGACGAGGCGCGCACCTCGCGCATCACCTCGCTGATCTTGTCTTCGGCCTCCAGCTCGTCGGCGACCGCGAGGTCGACGCCCTCGACTTCGAGGAGGAACTTCGCGACCTCCGTCACCTCGTACATCATCTCGTCTAAGTCCTCGGCCGTGAAGAAGCCGGACATCGCGCCGTAGAGGAACGTCGCGCCCGCCTTCGTCACCTTTTCCTCGAAGGAGTAACGCGCCTGATTGACCGCCTGCGGCGTGTAGGTGTCGGTCATGAACGGGACGAGCTGCGGGAGGTTCTCGCCGATCTTCGTCATCTCGACGCCGGTCTCGGTGCGGAAGTCGGCGCACAGACGCGCGATCGCCCACTCGCGAGCCGTGACGTACGTCCGGTCGCGGAGGAACTCGTTGACGCGCTCGTAGCGCGCCCCGTCCATCTTCTTGAACCGCTCGTACTTGCGGACGTCGCGGGGCACGTCGTCGGCGTCGTCCGGTCCGTCGTCAGTCGCGGCCTCCTCGTTCGGTTCGTCGGTCGCGTCCGAATCCGCGGTCGGCGTCTCCTCGTTCGTCTCGTCGCCGGGCCGGGGACCGGGGTCGCGGTCGCCCTCGGCGGGAGACCGGTCCGCGGCGGAGTCGCCGGTCCCGTCGGCGTCCTCGGCCGCCGGACCGGTGTGGTCGCTCATACGTTCGAAACCCCGCGGGCGGACAAAAGCCTTGTCGGTGAGCCGGCGTCGGTCGCGCCCGAACGAGGCGGATCACGCCGGTCGCAGCGTCGTTCGCTTCGTCTCGTACTCCTCTAGGAAGGCCTCGTATCCCCCGACCTCGGCCGTCTCCTCGCCGAAGTCGATCCGGAGCGAGTTCTCGAACCCGAAGTCGCTGCTGCTGGGCGCGAGGAGGTTCTGCCGGACCTCGACGACCTCGCCCCGCCGCGTTTCGAACGGCTCCTCGGTGCCGGTCTCCCTGAGGTAGCACTCGGCGTCGACCGAGCGGCCGGACCGTCGGTGGAGGGCGGCCGTGAACACCGCCGGTCGGAACCGCTCGAACGTCCGTGGCAGGTCCGGAGGACGGGAAACGAGGAGCTCTTCGCCCAGCGGCCAGTAGTTACCGAGGTACGAGCCGACCAGGATGGCGGCGATGTCCGGCTGCGTGAACGTGATCGCGCGGGTGTCGTCGTGGTCCCACCCCAGCATCGTGGCCGGGGAGACGAACCCGCGCTCCTGGTCGACCGAGAGCAGCGACGGCATCCCCGGCTGCGCGAGGCGAACAGTGCTCGCGACGCCCTCCAAGGGCGCGCCGGTCGCCGGAGCCGTCTCGGCGTCGGGGGCGGCGTCGCCGCACAGCGAGAGGAGGACGAGGACCCCGCGGTCGCGGGCGTCGCGGAGCGGGTCGGCGATCTCCGGGAGGCGCCGCGCGGGCAGCTGGAGCACGACCTCGGAGTCGGCCGCCCGAATGTACGACCGCAGCCGCTTGATGATCGTCGACCGTGACTTCACGACCGACAGCTCCTCGTCGGCCGTCCCGGGGCGCTGGTACCGGTCGTCGACGGCGGACTGGAGCGCGTCGAGGTCGGACCGCAGCGAGTCGAACGCCCGGTCCGGCGGCACCGCGCGGAGGACCGTCGGTGTCCGGTCGCTCTTGACGGTCACGAACCCCTTCGCCTCGAGTTCGTCGCAGACGTCGTACACGTGGCTCGTCGAGATGTCGGCGGCGTCGGCGACCGTGCTGACCGTCGCCGAGCCCCGCTCGACGACGGCCAGGTACGCGTCGGCGGCCGCTTCGGAGAACCCGTACCGTTCGAGCAGCCGACGGATCTCGTCTGTGTCTGGCATCGTCCCGTCGGGTCGATACCACGCGGGTTCGCTCAAGTAAATTTTGTTCGACCCCGTTTCGATACGGCCGCCCGATTCCGGACTCCCGCCCTCCCTGAACCGCCTCGTCGACCGCGGGCGACGGGGACGGTCAGGCCGTCAGCCGGACGGGGGTGTTCAGGCCGTCCGCCGAACGGCCGCGAGCGCCGTCGCGACGACCGCGAGCACGGCGACGACGGCGGTGAAGCCCGGCGTCGACCCGTCCGTGGCCGCCGCGGACGACTCGACGGTCACGGTGCCGTTCGCCGTCCGCACCGCGAGCGGGTCTCCGCCGTCGGACTGGAGGCCGTGTACCGCCACGACGGTGAGACGCGCCTCGCCGGGCGCCTCGCCCCGGACGGTCACCGTCGCGAGCCGCACGTCGGTGGCGTTATCGGCCACCGCGTCGGTCCCGTCGATCCCGGCGACCCTGACCGTCTCCCCGTCGTCGCTCAGCGAGACGTTCGCGACGTCGTCGACGGGGGCCGCGACGCTCGCGTTCGCAACGGTCGCGACGGACTCGTTCCCGACCGCGAGCGTGAGGTCGAACCCGGACACCCCCTCGGGAGCGCGGCTGAGCGTCACCGGGACGGTCGCCGTCCCGTTCGCGTCGACCGTCGCGTTCTCCGGCCCGACCGCGACGCCGTGGTCGGAGGCGACCGCCGCGCCGGAGGCCGCGGCCGCAGCCACCGCGACGGCGAACAGGAGCGCGCCCAGGCGGCGAGCGCGGATCGCGCCCATCAGTCGCCACCCCGGACCGCGCGGAACAGGGCCGCGACGTCCGCGAAGGTCGCGTCGCCGTCGCCGTCGATGTCGTACCGCCCCGGAACCGGCCTGTCGTCGGTTATGCTGGCGCCGTTCTCGACGGTCAGCGTCGCCGTGGGGCCGTCCGGCCCGACCGTCAGTTCGTACTCGCCGGCCTCGACCGTCTTCGGCATGACCGCTAAGACGTCGCCCGGAACGACCTCCAACGCGCTCAGGTCCACGGGCACGTCGACGGTCGTCGTCTCACCGGCCGCGAGCCGGACGCGCTCGTAGCCCACCAGCCGCCGGATCGGCTGGAGCACGGTGCCGTACGACTGCGTGTTGAACACGTCGACGACGTGTTCGCCGGCCCGGTCGCCCGCGTTCGACACCTCCACGCTGAGCGTGAGCTCGGAGGTCTCGCTCGGGTCGGCCACGCTCGACCGCGAGAGCGAGACCTCGCCGTACTCGAAGCTCGTGTAGCTGAGTCCGCGTCCGAACTCGTACAGCGGGCCGTTGTCCGTCGCGCCCGTCGACGTCGGCGAGTACCGGTTCAGAGGGACCGGCGTCGTCCCGACGGGCGTCCCGGCGTTGCCCGGCCACGTAAAGGCGAGCCGCCCCGAGGGGTTGTACTCGCCGACGAGCGTCTCCGCGACGGCCACGCCGGCGTCGCTCCCCGGCTCGCCCGCGAACAGGAGCGCGTCGAGCTGCGAGAACGTCTCGACGGAGCCGCGCGGGCTCCCCGCGTACATCACGCCGACGACGG
This sequence comes from Halorubrum sp. SP9, assembly GCF_005435015.1. Classification (NCBI taxonomy): domain Archaea; kingdom Methanobacteriati; phylum Methanobacteriota; class Halobacteria; order Halobacteriales; family Haloferacaceae; genus Halorubrum; species Halorubrum sp. SP9. Next base: position 96,374 of record NZ_SGXU01000002.1, on the reverse strand, counting down.
GCGTCTCCTCGGGCGCCGCCTCGGTGACCGCGTCGACGAGCCGCTGCTGGGACTCGTCGAGCACGAGCTCGTCGCGGTCGCCGAACCCCTCGTTGTGGGGCCCCTCGCCGAGGACGACGACGACGGCGTCGGCGTCCGGCGCGGCGTCGCGCACCGCCGACTCCTGCTCGTCGGTGAACGCGAAGTCCCCGTTCTCGTCGCTCTGCTGGTTCCCGCCGGTCCCCTGTCCCGCCCACCACGTCCCGTTGTCGAACGAGGTGGGGACGTGCGTGAGCGAGCCGACGCGGCTTCGCAGCTCGTCGACGAGCAGGTTCTGTCGGGGGAACGGCCCGCCCGCCGCGGGCCCCTGCCAGCCGAGCGTCCAGCCGCCGTGTTGCATCAGCGCCCGGGTGTCGTTGCCGTTCCCGTCGATCCCCGGGCCGGTGAGCAGCACGCTCTCCGCCCCCGAGAGCGGGAGCGCGTCGTCCTCGTTTTCCAGCAGCACGAGCGACTCCTTCGCCAGCCGCTCCGAGGCCGCCTGCGCGCCGCCGAGGGTCGAGTCGATGCGCGACTCGTCGACGGTCGGACTGCTAAACAGCCCGAGGTCGGCCTTGAGTTCGAGGATGTTCCGCACCGCCTCGTCGACGCGCTCGGTCGGTATCTCGCCGTCCTCGACGAGGCTCACGAGCGTGTCGATGTACTGCCCCGGGCCGGGGGCGCTCCCGCCGTTCCCGATCATGTACATGTCGACGCCGGCGTTGATGGCCCGCTTCGTGGCGGTCCGGAAGTCGCTCACGTAGTCGTGGTTCGTGATGAGCCGGTTGAGGTCGTCGTAGTCGGAGAGGATCACGCCCTCGAACCCGTACCGCTCCCGGAGCACGTCGGTCAACAGCCAGTGCGACGCGTGCGCCGGTTTCCCGTTGACGGCGCCGCTGTTCACCATCACCGTCCCCGGTTCGGCCTCCAGCGCCTCCCGGTACGGCGGCAGCAGGTCCGTCCGGAGGTCGCGGAGCGACGTGCTGGCCGGCGCCCGGTCGTTGCCGTTGTTCGGCACCGAGTAGGCCGCGAAGTGTTTGACGCACGCCGTCATCCGGGGGTCGTCCTCCAGCGCCCGGGCCCGCACCCGAGAGATGTCGCCCTCCAAGAGCGGGTCCTCGCTGATCCCCTCGTAGAACCGTCCCCACCGGGGGTCCCGCTGGAGGTCCGTCGTCGGGGCGAACGTCCAGTGCGCGCCCATCGCGGCCACCGACCGGCTGGTGTGGCGCTCCGCCTCCTCGACGAGGTCGGGGTCGCGGGCGGCCCCCATGTTCATCCGCTGCGGGAGCGCCGTCGCGCCCTCCAGCAGGTCGTTCCCGTGCGTCGCGTCGACGCCGTACAGGAACGGGATCCCGTTTGGCGCGTTCTCCACGTTGTACTCCTGAAGCGCGTTCACGCCGCTGACCACCTCGTTTCCGTCGAAACTTGGGGGGACCGCTCCCCCGGAGAGCACCGACCCGACGGCGAGCTCGGAGAAGAGCTCGCCCACCGTGTCGACCTCGAAGTTATCCGGCACGTTCGACCCCTCCGGCTCCGGTTCGAAGGAACTGATCGCGACCTGCGTCATCTGTCCGGCCTTCTCGCGGAGCGACATCTCGGCGAGGAGCGACTCGACGTCCGTCCCGGTCTGCGCGGCGACGCCGTTCGCGCCGCCTCCCACCGCCGCCGTCGCCGTCGCGGCGCCGGTGGCCTTCATGAACGTGCGTCTGGACGTCCCGTCCGTCTCGTCCGCTGGCTCTGAGTCGTCTGCCATTCCGTCTCGTCCGAAGGTGATTCATTATTAATCATTTTTCATAAATTATATTGTAACGGTTGTCAAAACATTTTCTCCCGGGCCGCTCGGGGCGCCACGCGTTCGGCCTTACCCTCCCCGGACGCCCCCCGGCCCCAGAGATCCACTTTTGTATCGTCGGGTGAAGGGGTGGCATATGAAGGTGCTCTGCGGGATCGGCGGCAGCGACGACTCGTTCCGCGCGCTCGACCGGACGGTGGAGCGCGCGGCGGTCGCGAACGACGACCTGACGGTCGCCGTGGTGGACAACGAGGACTCGTCGGTCGCCCCGGACGACGTGCTGGAACGCGCCCGGGAGGCGGTCGACGAGGCCGGGATCGACGCCGAGGTGCGACGCGTCGAGGGCGACCCCGGGAGCCGACTGGTCGAGATCGCGGAGACGGAGGGGTTCGAGGAGATCGTCCTGGGCGGCGGCCACACCAGCCCGATGGGGAAGATCACGATCGGGTCGATCGCCGAGTTCGTCCTGTTGAACGCCAAGACCTCGGTCACGCTGGTCAGATGAGCGACGGAGGGTACCCGGACGCGGTGGCGGACGAGTTCCCGCCGCCGCCGACCGCGTTCACCGACCGCGAGGACCGCGAGATCGAGGTCCGACCGTACGAGGGGGACGACGAGGCCCGCGAGTCGCTCGTCGAGATGTACGACACCTTCGACCCGGCGGACCGCGCACAGGGGATTCCGCCGGGCGGCGAGAAACGCATCCGCGAGTGGCTGGAGGCGATCCTCGGTGACGACTGCTACAACGTGATCGCCTGGTGCGGCGACGAGCCGGCCGGCCACGCGACGCTCGTCCCGGACGACGACGCCTACGAGCTGGCGATCTTCGTCCACCAGGAGTACCAGCGCGCCGGGATCGGGACGCACCTCATCCGCGCGCTGCTCGGCCACGGACAGGCGAACGACGTCCGGAAGGTATGGCTCACCGTCGAGCGCTGGAACCGCGCCGCGGTCTCGCTGTACAAGAAGATCGGCTTCGAGACCTCCGACGCCGAGAGCTTCGAGCTGGAGATGGGGCTCCGACTCAACGAGGATGCCGGAGACGAGCCCGACGAGGCCGGGGGGAATTGAGAGCCCGCCGCCCCTCGCTCGCCGGAATCTTCAAGCCTTTACGCGCGGCCCGCGACCGCTCCGGTATGAGTCACCGAATTCTGCTGTTGGGGGCGCCCGGCGCCGGAAAGGGGACGCAGAGCGCGAAGCTGGCCGACGAGTACGGCGTCGAACACGTCACGACCGGCGACGCGCTCCGCGCGAACAAGGAGATGGAGACGGAGTACGGCACGCCGAAGTCGTTCATGGACGCGGGCGAACTGGTGCCCGACCCGGTCGTCAACGAGATCGTTCAGGCCGCGCTCGACGACGCCGACGGGTTCGTCCTCGACGGCTATCCGCGTAACCTCGACCAGGCCGAGTACCTCTCGGAGATCACCGACCTCGACGCCGTGATCTTGCTCGACGTCGACGAGGAGGTCCTCGTCGACCGGCTCACCGGCCGCCGCGTGTGCGACGACTGCGGCGCGAACTACCACGTCGACTTTCAGCCCCCCGAGGAAGCGGGCGTCTGCGACGAGTGCGGCGGCGAACTGATCCAGCGCGAGGACGACACCGAGGAGACCGCCCGCGAGCGCATCCAAGTGTTCTACGACAACACCGAGCCCGTCGTCGACCACTTCCGCGACGAGGGAGTCCTCGTCGAGGTCGACGGCGAGGCGACCCCGGACGAGGTCTTCGACCGAATCTCCGACGTCGTCGAGAGTTAATCCGCGGCGTCGAGGGTCGATCCGAGCGGCGATCCTACAAGGTTCTTAACCGTCGACCGCCAATCGGCCGCTAATGAGCAAAGTCGAACGGCGGGTCCGCTCGCTGGTCCGCGAGGACGGCGAGATGCGGGACGCCCTCGAAACTGTCCTCGAACACGCCAGCGGCGGCGAGGTGCGCTGGGTCGACGTTCGCGACGAGATCACGAGCGGACAGTGGGGTCGGCTCATCGAGAAGGAGATCCTCATCGACGGCGAGGAGGGGTTCGCGCTGGCCGACCGCGAGGGTATCGAGGCCGGCATGAGAGACGACGACTCCGGCGGGAGCGACGTGGAGACGCCCGAGACGACCAGCTGGTCGAAATGGGACAAGCTGGCTGGACTCGCGACGCTCGGGGCGTTCGTCGGCTACGCGGTCGGCCCGGTCCGGAACGCGATCGCCGGCGCCATCGACGTCGTCCTCGGCCCCCTCCTGAACGTCGTCCCCTTCTACGTCGTGATCATGGTCATCGCGCTCGCGACGGGGCTGTACTCGACGCTGCTCCGCGCCGGGCTCATGGACATGGAGAAGATGAGCGCGTATCAGGACCGGATGAAAGACATTCAGGAGCGCCGGAAGGAGGCCGAAAAGCGCGACGACGACGAGGCGCTCGACGAGATACAAGAAGAGCAGATGGAGGCGATGGGCGACCAGCTCGGCATGTTCAAAGAGCAGTTCCGCCCGATGGTGTGGATCATGTTCCTCACCATCCCCGCGTTCCTCTGGATGTTCTGGGTGATCGGCTATCGGGGGTCGACCGCCGCGTACCCGGCGGTCGCGGATCAGGCGCTCGTCGTCCCGCTCGCCGGCACCGTCACCTGGGACACGGGGATCGTCGGACCGATCCAGATGTGGATCCTCTGGTACTTCCTCTGCTCGATGGCGTTCACGCAGCTGGTCCAGAAGAGCCTCAACATCGAGATGTCGCCGTCCTCCTCGTAGGCGACGAGCGGACCCTCTCGCGGTTCCTACTCGGCGGCCTCGCCCGCGGCATCGCCGTCGCTTCCCTCGGCCGCGACCTCCTCGGCGACCGCCTCGAACGCCGCGAGGATGACGCGCTTACACGCCTGTCCCTCGGTGCTCCAGTGGTGGGCGTAATCCAGCATGTCGTCGTAAATGTCGGGCTTACAGCCCGCCGCCTGCGGGTGGCCGCCGCCGTTCACCCGTCCGGCGACCTCGTGGGCGTGGCGGAAGTCGTCGGACCCGCGGATCGAGGCCGACCCGGCGGGCTTGACGACCACGGCGGCGTCGGCGCCGGCCTCGCGCAGCCGCTCCGCGACCTCGTTCTGCGAGCAGCGGCCGTAGGTGACCGCGACGCGCCAGCCGCCGACCTCGTGGGTGACCGCGCGGTCGACCGCCAGGTCGATTCGCGCTTCCTTCTCGACCCGGCGCTCCGCGACGAACGACCGCACCGTCTCGGGGAGGTCGACGCCGTACGCACCGATCACGGCCGCGTACTCCTCGGTGCCGGCCCAGTAGGAGTAATCAGCGAGGTCGTCGGACCGGGGGTCCTCCTTGATCCAGAGGTCGTGGTCGCGGGTGACTTCGGCGAGTTCGGTCCACCGGTCGTCGAAGGCGTGCTCCAGCGACCGGAGCGTCACGTCGGCGGTACACTCCTCGTCGGAGTCACCGACGACGAGGTCGACGCCGGCCTCGCGCACCGCGGCGGCGGTCGCGTCGTCCCACTGGTGGTGGTCGAACCAGCGGATCGCGTCGGTCGACTCCGCGAGCGTCTCGAGCGGCTCCGCAATCCACTCGTAGTCGTCGGGACAGAGGTCGCAGACGAAGAGATCGACGTCGTCGTCCGCATGCTCGGCGACGCGTTCGAGCGCGGTGTCGATCGAGTACGGGCCCGCCGAGAGCAGCCCGACCGGCGACTCGGCGTGGGCGTCGGCGAGGGGGTCGTCGTCCTCCGCGTCCGCTTCCGCCGTTTCGTCCGATTCGTCTTCGCCCTCCGCCAGCCGCGCCGCGATCGCGTCCTCGAAGGGAGCGACGTCGAGCGCGGCGTCGTACGCCTCGCGGATCATCGCGGCGCAGGCGAGGCCGTCGGCGTCGCCGTCGGCGATCACGACCGCCTCGCTGCCCTCGATCGCCTCTCGCGCCCGCCGCTCGGCGCGCTCGTCGTCCAGCGAGTCGGGGTAGAAGAACCCCGTCCCCGGCAGCTTCGTGTACCGCGAGCGGGGGGCGTCCCCCGTCTCGATGAGGTCGTCGTCCATACCGTCGAGGCGGGCGGCAGCCGGAAAACTCCGCCGCTCTCGGGGCGGTCGCGCGGCGTCGCCGTCGCGGTGGGCGGTCGCGCGGCCGTCAGATCGTCGTGCGCCGCGGGTCCTCGTCGGTCAGCTGTCGCACCGTCAACACCGGGACCGGGCAGGTCCGGACGACGCGCTCGGCGACGGAGCCGATGAGGAAGCGGTTCTCGCCGTGGCGCCCCCGCGTGCCCATCGCGACGAGGTCGGCGTCGACCGAGCGGGCGTACGCGTCGATCTCCGAGGCCGGGCGCCCCTCGCGGACCTCGATCGTCACGTCGAGGTCGCCGTCGCGGTCGTGCGCGGCGTCGGAGACGCGGTCGAGGGCGTCGCGTCCCTGATCGTCGAGGGCGTCGCGGAGGTCGTCGCGGACCGTGTCCGGCGACGACTCCACCTCGCCGGCGTCGACGACGTACACCGCGTGGACCTCGGCGTCGAACCGCGCCGCCACGTCGACCGCGACCGAGACGGCCCGCCGGACGCTGTCGGAGCCGTCGGTCGCGACCACGATGGTGTCGAACATGGCCGTCCGTTCGCCGCAGCGATACCTAAAACCCGGCGGTCGGCGGAGGGGAACGGAGTCGACAGACACGCCGACGCGACGGCGACACGGTCTATAAATAGGCGACTGCGGGGCGGCGGCGCGTGCCTGCGAGGCCGCCTCGCGGCCGAGCAGCACGCGCGAGGGACGCGGCGACCGGAGCGAAGCGGAGGGAGCCGCGAGGCTGGGGAGGCGTGAGGTGCTGTGCGGGGCGGGACTCGAAGGGGCAGCCGGGATGGCGGCGGAGGCGATGTAAGCACCGCAGGGAGCGAACGTAGTGAGCGACCGAGGAGCGTGGTTCGAGAGAGCGAAGCTCTCTCGTCATCACGAGACGCCTTCGGCGTCTCGAACGACAGCAAGCGTCCGCCGCCATCCCGGCTGGGGCTTCGGCGGTGTTCGCCGCCGATCCTCCGTAGACTGTTTATAAATTATTCTGCACGTTCAGTCGCACTACGCCAGGAACACGTGCCGCGGCCGGTCCGCGAGCACGTCGCGGCCCCACTGGACGGTCTCGGAGAACTCGTCGGAGCGGAAGAACGCCATCGCGTCCTCCTTCGCGTTCCACTGGCTGGCGATGAACATGTCGTTCTCGTCTTCGACGTTCACCATCAGGTCGGTCTCGACGTGGCCGTCCATCTCCCCCAGCAGCTCGCCGACGTCGTCGAAGGTCTCGACGAACTCCGTCTGGTAGTCGGGCTTGACGGTGTAGAACATTCCCATCGTGCCGAAGCCGGACTCCTCGCCGGCGCGCGCGACGATGTCGGGCAGCTCGGAGAGGAACCCGGCAGCGGTCTCGGCCGCCGACGCGGTGTCCCAGATCGAGACCACTGCGGCGCGGTCGGTGTGGCGGCCCTCGTAGACGGCCGTTTTGACGTGGGTGCCGTAGTGGTCGAAGTTGCCGCGGAGCCCCTCGACCTCGTCGAACAGCGCGTCGGTGTCGGCCTCGCTGTACAGCACGGTGGCGTACACGTCCTCGCCGTGGGGCTTCCCGGCGTAGATGTCGAGGTCCGCGAGCTCGCCGCGGATGTCGGCGTCGTCGACGCCGTCACCGCCATCGCCGTCGCGATGGCCTCCCTCGTCGCCGTGACCGTCGCCCTCGCCGTGCGGATGGTCGCCCTCCCCGCCGGTCGCCTCCTCGCCGTGCGGATGGTCGCCGTGAGCCGAGCCGCCGCCCGCGCCGGAGCGGTCGTGCCCCTCATCGCGGCCGTGCGCGTGGTCGCCGTGGCCGCCGCCCTCGCCGTGGCCGCCGCCCTCGTCGTGCGGATGGCCCGCGCTGTCCGCCTCGGGGACGCGGCCGGTCGGGACCGTCCCGCCCGCGAGGAAGGCGTCGAGGTCGCGCGGCGGGAACCGGCGGCCGACGTAGAAGTCGCCGAACTCGCCGTACCGCGAGGAGGCGGGGTCGAACCGCATCTCGTAGACGATGTCCTTGATGTCGGTCGGGTCGGCGCCGAACAGCGTGACGCCCCACTCGTGGTCGTCGAAGCCGACGGAGGAGGCGATCACCTGCTTGATCTTGCCGGCGTACTCCTTGCCGACCTCGCCGTGGCCCGCCATCAGCTCGGCGCGCTCCTCGAACTCGAGGTCGTACCAGTTGTGCTCCTCGCCGCGGCGCTTGCTCATCGGATAGAAGCTGACGTACTCGTCGTCCGGGATCTCGGGCTTCAGCTTCCCCTCGATATACCGGCGGAGCCCCTCGTCGACGGCGTCGGCGCCCTCCTCAAAGTAGTCGTCGGAGACGTACCCGGACACCTCGGTGACGGAGACGTAGGAGGTCTCCCGTTCGGTGAACTCCGCGAGCGCGGTGTCCTCGAAGCGGCGCTCGATCGCGGACAGGTCGTCGAGCGCCGGCCGGAAGTGGAGGAACAGGAGGTCGGCCTTGTGCCCGAGCACGGAGAACAGCGCGGACTCGCCGTCGTCGGCGTCTGCGACCAGTTCGCGGTGCTTCAGGAAGGCTTCGCCCTCCTCGATAGCCCGCTCCCGTTCGGACTCGGGCGCCTCGCGCCAGGCGTCCCAGTCGATCGAGCGGAAGTCGTGTAGCGAGAACCACCCTTCGGCGGTCTGTGGAGCCTCGACCATACTCGGGGTTCGGGCCCCGCGACTTAGGGGTTTGCGGGTCGTCCCGTAGACCGGAAACGGGGGGACGGTCGCGGGATCCGTCCGTCGGAACTGGGGCCACGATCCGGCGTCGTTCGCACCGGGAAACCGGTTCGGACGACGTCGCTTCCGGCCGAGCGGCCCCGGAGTCGCCGTGATCGAAACCCTTTCGACGCGACCCCGAAAGATGGAGACGATGCGGAAAAGCGGCCCGCCGAAAGGACTGATCTCGTATCTCGTGTTGGAGCTGCTCGACGAGCGTCCCCGATACGGGTACGAGCTGCTCGGTGAGATCACCGAGATAAGCGGCGGGCACTGGGAGCCCTCCTACGGCTCCGTCTACCCGATCCTCTACAAGTTCGAGGAGGAGGGCGTCGCCGAGCGCGTCGAGCGCGACGACGAGCCCGACCGGAAGTACTTCGCGCTCACCGACGCCGGCCGCGAGGAGCTGGCCGAGAAGCGTCGTGACATCGGCGGCGAGGCGCGGGACTTCGGTGACGTCGTCCTCGGCTTCTACCACCTGTACGCCGCGCTGGCCACCGACGACCGGTTCGACGTCGACGACGCGGACGCCGACTGGGGCTACTCGGAGCGGTACAGCGCGTGGATCGTCGAGCAGATGATCCGCCACCACGAGCGCGACTTCGGCGAGTTCGAGCGGATCGACGCCTCGCCCGAGGAGTTCTACGCCGAGGGGAACGGAACGGCGGCGGCCGACGCGGAGTCCGAGGCCGAGAGCGCGGACGACCCGGAGGAGTCCGAGGGGGCGTCGTCCGGCGCGGCGGACGACTGACTCGCCGCGGCGCGCCCCGCGGGAGACGTCCGCCGCGAGACGGCTACCGGTGGAGCAGCCGCCACAGGAGCCCGCCGGGAAGTCCGGCTCGGACGAGTCGGTCGTACACCCGGTCCGGGAGGACGCGCGCGAGCCGGGGCAGCCACCGCGCCCGGCGGCTCACGCGGTACCGGGTCCCCGGCCGGTCCGCAGTCGTCGCGGTCACCACGCGCTCGACGACCGTCTCGACGTCCGTCGCCGCCGGGGAGTACCCCTCGAACGCGCGGTAGGCGTCGGCGTACGGCCCCTCGCCGCTCGGCCCCTCGTCGCCCGTCGCCTCGCCGTTCTCGGCCTCGACCGCCGCGGCGGCTCGCTCGTTGAAGCCGGTCGGGACGGGCCCCGGTTCGACCAGCGCGACGGCGACTCCCCGAGGTCCGACCTCTCGGCGGAGCGCGTCGACGTAGGCATCGAGGCCGGCCTTCGCGGCGCTGTAGGCGCCGTGGTACGGCAGCGCCACCGACCCGACCATCGACCCGACGACCACGACGCGGCCGCCCCGCTCGCGCAGCGTCGGCAGCGCCGCGGAAACGGTCGCGTGGACCGCTGTCAGGTTCGTCTCCACCTGCCGGCGGAACGCCTCGGCCGAGGTGTCCTCGATCGCCGCGATCTCGTAGCCGCCGACGCAGGAGACGACCGCGTCGAGCGGGCGGTCCGCGAGCAGGTCTCGGACTGCGGCTTCGTCCCGGAGGTCGACCGCGGCGGTCTCGACCGCGTCGGGCAGGGCCGCGAGCCCCTCGGCGTCGCGGTCGACGCCGAGCACGTCGTGGCCGGCGGCCGCGAGCGATCGCGCGACCCCGCCGCCGATCCCGCCGGCGCCTCCCGTCACGAGAACGTCCATGACGGAGCGTCGCGGCGCGCCCAGTAGACGGTGGCGGTTGGCGGCGTCGGCCGGAGCAGGACCGACCCCGGGACCCGGCGGCGCCGCCCCCGGCCCCCGAAGGCATATATCCGCCACGGGAGATCGTACGGATCATGTCCACCGACGAGCCGTCCGTCCCGATCGTGTGCGACGAGTGCGAGACGGAGACCCGCGTGCCCCTCGACGACCTCGCGGACGCGCTCGAGAAACACAACGCCCAGAAACACGACGGCGAGTCCGTCGCCGAGGTCGATCCCGCGATCAAAGACCGCCTCGCCGACCTCGTCGCCGAGGACCTGGGACTGTTCGACGAGGACGCGGTCGGTGGGGCCTGACCGCCGCCCACGGAGCGATTCCGGCCGACGGGACGATGGGAGCAACAATTGCGTCTATCGGTGACGGAAACCGATCGAGAAAATACGTCAAAGAGTGGCTAAGAGCGCCCAAGAGCGTCTGAGACGGGTACTTCTCCGCGTGTCGCCGTCACCGGAATGCGCGTCTGTTGCTGGTGACGCGAGGGTGTTACTCGTAAGGGTCTTCGCGTACACGTGTACGAATCAGCGCGGACGGCGTCGCGACGGTCCTTCCTCGCGGCCGCGGGCGGAACTGCGACGGTCGGCCTCGCCGGCTGTCTCGGTGGCGGAAACGGCGGCGGACTCGACGAACTGACGGTCGCACATATGCCGATCTACCCCGACCTCCAGTGGTACGTGATGGAGGGCGAGGGGTACTTCTCGGAGATCGACGCCGAGATCACCGGTCAGGAGTTCGGCAACGGGCCGGCGATCGTTCAGGCGCTCGGCGGCGGGAACATCGACGTCGCGATGTTCGGGATCGTTCCCGCGATGATCGCGATCGATCGCGGGATCGCCGCGCAGGTGACCGCCGCGAACATCCGCGAGCCGATGGGGATCATGGCCGAGGAGTCGTTCCACGAGACGTTCGAGCGGCAGGGCGCCGACGCGTTCGCGACGTGGGCGGAGGAGCGGGGCGAGCCGTTCACGTTCGGCACGTTCCCGCAGGGGAGCGTCCCGGACGTGCTGCTCCGGTACTGGCTCCGCGACGTCGGCGTCGACCCCGCCGAGAACGACAGCGTGGAGATCCTCGAGATCAACGGCGCGAGCGCGGTGTGGCAGGCGATCGCCAACGACGAGATCGACGGCACATCGATCATGGAGCCGGTGCCGACCATCGCGCAGGCCGAGGGGTCGTCCGTGACGATGCTCCGGACCGCCGCCGAGGTCCTCCCCGGCCAGCCCGCCGCGGTCACCCTGATGAGCGATGCGGTCCGAGACTCGCCGCTCGCGGCGCAGTTCCTCGAACAGCACGTCCGCGCGACCGAGTTCATCGACGCGAACCCGGACGCGACCGCGTCCCACGTCGAGGAGGGGATCGGGATGCCGGCCGACCGCGCGCGGGACGCGCTCGACTCGCCGCTGTCGAACTTCATCACGGACCCCAACGAGATCACGGAGGCGACGCAGGTGTTCTCGGAGTTCGCGGCCGGTAACGGGCAGATCGACGAGCCGCTGTCGACCGACGCGATATTCGACCTCGAGGTGTACGACTCGCTCTGATGGCGACCGAAACCGGACCGCGCGTCGGGGGCGACGGCGGGGCGTTCGCGAGCGTCGGGCTCGGCGACCGCCGCCGGCTGCTCCGCGGGGCCGCCGGAATTGCGGGCTTCCTCGTCGTCTGGCACGCCGCCTCGCTCACGCAGGACCCGTTCGTCCTCCCCTCGCCGGTCGCGGTCGGCGGGGCGTTCGTCGGCGAACTCGCGTCCGGCGACATGACGACCGCGCTCCGTCAGAGCGTCCGCCACTGGGTCCCGGGGACGATCGCCGGGACCGGGCTCGGGGTGGCCGCCGGCGTCGCCTTCGGGTGGAGCCGCCTGCTGGACGACCTGACGGCGCCGCTCGTCCGGACGCTGCGACCGGTGCCGCCGCTCGCGCTCATCGGCTTCGCGATCGCGTGGTTCGGGATCAACGACTGGGGCGCCGCCTTCATCATCGCGGTCGGCGCCTTCTGGATCAACTTCTACGCGTCGTACGGCGCCGTGGAAGGCGTGAGCGACGACCTCCTCGACGTGGGGCGGACGCTGGGCGTCCGCGGCGACCTCGACGCGGTCCGGTCGATCGTGTTGCCGGCGTCGATGCCGGGGATCATGACCGGGATCCGGACCGGACTGGGCCGGTGCTGGATGCTCGTCGTCGCCTCGGAGATATTCGGCGTCCCCGGGGTCGGCCGCGAGATAATCCGCGCGAGCAACAACCTCCGCGTCGACCGGGCCATCGCGTACATCCTCGTGTTGAGCCTGATGTTCCTGATCGTCGACGTGGCGTTCCGCGCGGTCGAACGGCGGGTGTTGGTATGGCGGGCGTGAACGAGAGCGCGGCCCCGTCCCCGGGGGAGGCGAGCGTCGCCCTCGACGGGGTCGGCAAGACGTACGCCGGCGACGGCGACGGGGATCCGGTCCGCGCGCTCGACGACGTGTCGTTCTCGGTCGCGGACGGGGAGTTCGTCTGTCTCGTCGGTCCGTCGGGCTGCGGGAAGACGACGCTGTTCCGGATCGTCGCCGGACTGACCGAGGCGACGGACGGTCGGGTGCTGCTCGACGGCACCCGGGTCACGGAGCCGACGACCGACATGGGCGTGGTGTTCCAGGAGTACCACCTGTTCCCGTGGCTCACCGTCGCGGAGAACGTCGGGTTCGGGCTCGAACGGAGCGACCGCTCGCCCGCCGAGCGCGAGGCGCGCGTCGACGAGATGCTCGACCTCGTCGGGCTGACGGAGTTTCGCGACGCCTATCCCAAATCGCTGTCCGGCGGGATGAAACAGCGCGTCGCCATCGCCCGGGCGCTCGCCGTCGACCCCGCCCTCCTCCTCATGGACGAGCCGTTCGGCGCGGTCGACGCCCAGACCCGCGAGATGCTCCAGCGGGAGCTGCTCGACGTGTGGGCCTCGACCGGCAAGACGGTCCTCTTCGTCACGCACGACGTCGCGGAGGCGGTGAGGCTCGCGGACCGAATCGTCGTGATGGCCGCGGAGCCGGGTCGCGTCCGCGAGGTGGTCGACGTCGACGTCGAGCGCCCTCGCGAGCGCGGCGACGCGGCCTTCGCGGAGTACGTCGGCCGCGTCCGGGAACTGATCGGCGCCGACCCGTAGCCGGTCGCGCGCTACCCCTCCCGGTCCTCGCTCTCTTCTTCCTCGCTCCCCCCGTCCTCGCTCCCCCTGCCCTCGCTCCCTCCGTCCTCGCTCCCCTCGACGCCCGCCGACAGCTCGTCGACGTGCGTGCGCAGGGTCGCCAGCGTCGCGTCCGCGTCCGCGTACCCCTCGTCGTAGTCGTCGAGCGCCGCCGCCGCTCGGTCGAGGAAGCGTTCCACGGCCTCGTCGGTCGACTCGTCGGTCATGCGCGTCGCTCCGCCCGCGAGCGGTTTATGTTTCCCGGCGTCGCGGCCGGACCTCGGCAGGCGGGTCCCTCGTCAGCGTCGGCGGAGCGCGTACGTCGTGTAGCCGACCGCGACGACGAGGGCGGTCGAGAGGAGGGTACCGAAGACGGCGGGCGACGCGGTGACGTACTCTCCGAACGGATCCGTCAGGGCGAGCACGCCGACGATGAGCGCGACGGAGATGGCGATTCCGACCGCGCCGAACGCCTTGAACGCCGCGTCGAGGTCGAAGCGTTGCGATCCCGGTTGGTGGCTCATGGCCTCCCGTACGCGCTCCGATTATAAATCCGTCCGACCGTATTTTCACGCCGGGAGAACGGCGAGCGGCTCCGTCACTCGGGGTACCCTTCGACGATGTCGACGCCGGCGGAGGCGCCGATCCGGACGGCGCCGGCGTCGAGCATGGCGGTCGCCTCCGCGTAGGAGGCGACGCCGCCGGAGGCCTTCACCGGGAGGTACTCGCTCATCAGCTCCACGTCGGGGACCGTCGCGCCGCCGTCCGCGAAGCCGGTCGAGGTCTTCACCATGTCGGCGTCGGCGGCGACGGCGGCCTCGCAGGCGCGACGCTTCTCGGCGTCGTCGAGCAGCGCCGTCTCGACGATCACCTTCACCGGGACCGGGACGGCCGCGACGACGTCCGCGAGCTCGTCCGCCACCGCGCCGTCGTCGCCCGCCTTGAGCCGGCCGACGTTGATCACGATGTCGACCTCGTCGGCGCCGTCCTCCCACGCCGCGACCGCCTCGTCGCGCTTGACCGCCGGGGCGTGCTGGCCGTGCGGGAACCCGACCACGGTCGCGATCGTTTCGGGCGCGTTCTCGTACTCGGCCGCTTCGGACACGTAACACGGCGGGATACAGGCGTTCATCCCGTGATCGGCGGCCTCGTCGAGAACGGTTCGCACGTCGGCCGGGGTCGTCTCCGGACCGAGGACGGTGTGGTCGATGCTGGCGGCGAACTCCTCGCGGTTCATGTCTCGCCCGTCGCGCCGGGAACCCAAAGGCGTGCTGGGTCGACGCGACCGGCCGTCTTGGAACGCGCGGACGGCGAAAAACGGACGGGGAAACGGATCGGAGGCGGCCGGCAGACGGCCGGCGAAACCGACGGGATCGGCGTTAACTCTCGATTTCGATCTCCGTGCCGGAGACGGCGTCCTCGACGGTCACGGGGAGTCGGACCGTCAGGATGCCGTTCCGGTACTCGGCCTCGATACCCTCCTCGTCGATCGCCTTCGGGAAGCGGAACCGCCGGTGATACGTCCGGCGGGCCCCCCGGGTCTCGTCCTCGTGTTCGCCGGCGACGTTGAGCACGCCGTTGTTCCACGAGGCGGTGATCTCCGCGGGGTCGAACCCCGGAAGCTCGACCGAGAGGACGAACTCGCCGTCCTCCTCGTACAGTTGGTAGTCGTTGCTACCGGATTCGAACAATCGGCTCGGGAAGTCGAGTCCTTGCGTCCACGTGTTCGCCGGTTCGAGCATGGGCATTGCTGACCACCTCGAACGCAGGCGTATGTATGATTGCGATTCTATAAAAATTTTCCGTATTATGGTACTTTACCACATTTTACGTCTCGACTCGTGTCCGAACCGAACACGCGTTTCGACGCGTCGCGCCGACGGATCCGGTCTCTACCCCGGACGAGGGCGAGCGAACGGACGTCGGATGTCTCCCCGACTTCCCCGCGGTCGCCCGGATTTATCTCGCCCGGGCGCGATCGTTGCGCATGGACCGCGACACAGCCACGCCTGCCGTCGACGACCTCCCCGGCGAGCGCGCCCGCGAGTGGGTCGAGTACCACCACGAGTCGGCCGCGCCGAGCACCTACGTCTACGAGTTCGTCTGGGACCGCACCGCCCCCGCCGAGGGCCCCTTCTGTACCGACGTCGACGGCAACGTCCTCATGGACTTCACCAGCCACGTCGCCGCCGCGCCGCTCGGGTACAACAACCCGCTCGTGATGGACCGGCTCGCGGAGTTCGACCTCGTCGACCCGCTGAAGATCGCGGGACAGGACTTCTACGCCGCGGGCGGCCCCTCGCCGGACGACGGGATACCCGGCGCCTCGGGGCTCATGGACCGCTTGACGGACCTGACGAGTCACTACGATATGGACACCGTCTTCCTCTCGAACTCCGGCGCCGAGGCGGTCGAGAACGCCATCAAGATCGCCTACGACGCCTCGGACGGCGCCACGTACGCGATCACCTTCGACGGGGCGTTCCACGGCCGGACGCTGGGCGCGCTCTCGCTCAACCGATCGAAGTCCGTCTACCGCCGCGACTTCCCCGAGGTGAGCGGCGTGACCGACGTCCCGTTCTGCGAGGACCGGACCTGCTCGCCCGAGACCTGCTCCTGTGGCTTCTTCGCGGACGGCGTCTCGCGGCTCCGGAAGAAGCTCGACACGGAGCGCGGGACCGTCCACCCGGACGACGTGGCCTACCTCATCATGGAACCGATCCAGGGTGAGGGGGGCTACCGGTTCCCCTCCGAGGCGTTCACCGACGAGATCGCGGCGCTCGCCGAGGAACACGACATCACGGTGATCGCCGACGAGATCCAGACCGGCGTCGGCCGCACCGGCGAGATGTGGGGGTCCGACCACTACGCGTACGACCCCGACGTGATCGCGAGCGCGAAGGGGCTGCGCGTGGGCGCGACCGTCTCGCGCGGCGACGTGTTCCCCGAGGAGACCGGCCGCCTCTCCTCGACGTGGGGCGCCGGCGACCTGATCGCCTCCGCGCAGGGCGCGCTCACGCTCGACGCGATCGAGGAGGCGAACCTCACCGACAACGCCGTCGTCCGCGGCCGGCAGTTCATCGAAACGATGCGCGACGCCGACCTCGACCCGGTCGACGACGTCCGCGGGAAGGGGCTGCTGTGCGCCCTCGAGTTCGACACTAAAGAGCGCCGGGACGCGGTCGTGAAGAACGCGTTCGAGCGCGGCCTCCTCACGCTCGCGTGCGGCCACGAGGTCCTCCGGCTCCTCCCGCCGCTCGACGTCACCGAACGCGAGATCGACCTCGGCGCCGACCTCCTCGCAGACGCGATCGCGGCCGCGGCCTGAGTCGGTCCCGACTCGGTCGTCGTCCGCGGCTCGACGGGGCGAGCTTCAGCGGTCCGCGTACCACTCGGCGAACTTCGCTAAGGCCCGCCCGCGGTGCGACACGGCGTTCTTCCGGTCGGTGTCCATCTCCGCGAACGTCTCGCCATCGTGCTCGAAGATCGGGTCGTAGCCGAACCCGCCGTCGCCCCGCGGCGCGACGATCCGGCCCGGGACGTACCCCTCGAACAGCTTGACCGGGAGCGGCTCCGCGTCGGTCCCGTCCGATCCGCCGTCGCCCTCGCCGTCCGGCCCCGCCGCCGCGGCCGCGTCGCGGTCTCCCCGGTCGACGGGGTCGGGGCTCGCCGCGAACCCCTCGCCGTCGCAGTAGCCGAGCACGCAGCGGAAGGCGGCGCGGCGGTCGTCGAGGTCGGCGGCGATCTCGTGGACCCGCTCGATCCCGAGCGTGTCCTCGACGTACGAGGAGTACGGGCCCGGGAAGCCGTCGAGCCCCTCGACGAACAGCCCCGCATCGTCGACGAGGACCGGCGCGTCCGCGTGGCGGTACGCCTCGCGGGCCCCCCGCGCCGCGATCGGACCGAGTCCGTCGGCCTGGATCTCCGTGTAGTCGAAGTCGAGCCGCTCCACCGAGCCGTCCGGGAGGTACCGCTCCGCCTCGCGCACCTTCCCCGGGTTCGTCGTCACGTACCTGAGCACGGATCGGCGTGGGCGCGCCCGCGAGGAATAGCCGTCGGTCGCGGGCGGGCGAACACCGGCCCGGCGGTCGAGGCTCTCACCCCGGCAGTACGCTTTTGTCAGCGCGACAGCGTACGTGACACATGGCCCTCCCCACGTTCGAGAAGAAGCGGCTCATCGGCCTCATCGCGATCCTCTCGTTCGGGCTCACGTCGCTTCTCGCCGTCCTCCTCCCGACCGTCCTGGGAGCGCTGATCCCCGCCGTGTTCATCACCGGGTTCTTCATCCTGATCCCGTTGGTGTTGGTGCTCGGCGAGGACTTCCCGCTCGTCGCGTCGGACGACGATGCGGCCCCTGCCGACGAGACCGTCGGATCGACGAACGCGACGGCGGCCGACCACCCGGTCGCGGCGCTGCGCGAGTGGTACGCGACCGGCGAGATCGACGAGGCCGAGTTCGAGCGCAGACTCGACCGCCTGCTCGCGACCGAGGACCTCGACGAGCGGTTCGACCGGATCGAGTCCGACCGGGGCGAGGAACCCCGGGAACGGGACCTCGAACTGGAGTGACTCGCCCCGCGCTCAGGGGTCGACCCGGACGAGCCACGCCTCGGGGTCGTCGATCTCCGCGGCGGTCGGGAGGTTCTCGGCGCGCTCCCAGACGGCGCCCGCGGCCTCGATGTCGCGCGCGTCGGCGACGTGCCGGAAGAAGGCGGCGCCGCGCTCGTACTGGCGGCGCTTGAGGCCGAGCCCGAGGAGGCGCTGCGCGAGTCGGCGCACCGGTCCGCCGCCGCCGCGGCGCTCGTCCAGTTTCCGCCGGAGGTCCGCGTACTCGTCGTCGAACGCGCGGTCCATCAGCACCTCTGCGTACCCCTCGACCGCGGTCATCGCGGTCTGAAGCTCCGCGAACGCGTCGGGGTCGAGCCCGCGTCCGGCCGTTCCCTCGACGCCGCCAGCGCCGCCGACCATCCCTTCGATCCCCCGCTCGACGCGCGACTCCAGGTACTCGGGGAGCCACGGGGCCGCGCCGAACTCGGCGGCGTGGGTCACCTCGTGGAACGCGATCCACCGGCGGAACCGGGGGTACTCCACGTCTAAGGCGTCCGCGACCGCGACGATGTTCGGGTGAACGAAGTAGAGCCCGTGGTCGGCGTCCGGCTCGTCAGCGAGCAGGAGCGGGTCGTACTGACCGAGGACGTTGCGCGCGAGGAACCCCAGCGCGAACGCCATCGACCCCGTGTTGGCGACCCGCGAGAGGTCCCGCGCGAACGCGGCGCCGGGCGCGGGCCCGATCGGTCCGGGCGCGCTGTCCGGCATCACGTCGAGCGAGTCGGCCCCGGGATTCCCGACCGCTCCGACCTCCTCGCCGTCGCCGACCGCGGCCGCCTCGATCGGGTCCATCACGCGTCGGAAGGTGCCGACGCTCGCGTCGATCCAGTGGTGTCGGTTCTGGACCTCGACGGCGTCGGGGACGTCGAAGTCGATCCCCGCCACCGCGGCCAGCCGCGATCGGGCGTCGCGGACGTCGGTCGCGTACCCGGCGCGCTCCGCGTCGGTGAGCGCGATCGATCCGGGGTCCGTGGCGCGCTTCGCGGCCGCCGCGGCCCGGTCCCAGTCGACGACGCCCGGCCCCTCGGCCTCGGCGACCGCCCGGACGCTTCGGAGGATGTCCATGTCGATCGGACGGGCGGGCGCCTCAAAGCGCTTGCGTCGGTCGCCCCCGTACCGATCGGCCGTCGCCGGCCTCCGGAGCGGATCCCCGATATCGGTGTTTTCTTGCTCGCCGGCCGACAGCCTCGTCCATGGACGACGAGCGCCGAGCGTTCCTCGACGACCTCCTCGCGACGCCGAGCCCCTCGGGGTTCGAGACGGCCGCCCAGCGGGTCTGGACCGACTACGTCGACGCGTTCGCGGAGCGGGTCGACATCGACGCCTACGGCAACGCCGCGGCGGTCTACGAGGGCGACCCGGACGCGCCGACGGTCGCCGTCACCGGCCACGCCGACGAGATCGGGTTCATCGTCCGCGACGTGCTCGACGAGGGGTTCCTCCGGATCGCGCGGATCGGCGGCGCCGACCGCACCGTCTCGAAGGGCCAGCACGTCACGGTCCACGCCGAGGAGCCGGTCCAGGGGGTCATCGGACAGACCGCGATCCACCTCCGCGACGGCGGCGACGACGAGTACGAGGACGTGGCCGGCCAGTTCGTCGACATCGGCGTCGACGACGCCGAGGAGGCGCGCGACCACGTCGAGATCGGCGACCCGGTCACCTTCTCGACGGGCGTTCGCGACCTCGCCGGCGACCGACTCGCCGCCCGCGGAGTCGACAACCGGGCCGGCGCGTGGGCGGCCGCGGAGGGGCTTCGCCGGGCTACCGAGGCGGACGTCGACGCCACCGTCTACGCGGTTTCGACCGTTCAGGAGGAGGTCGGTCTCCGGGGCGCTCAGATGGTCGGCGTCGACCTCGAGGACGTCGACGCGTTCGTCGCGGTCGACGTCACGCACGCCACCGACAACCCGGACGTCGACCGCGAGCGCCGCGGCCCGATCGAACTCGGCGCCGGTCCGGTGATCGGACGCGGCAGCGCGAACCACCCGGTCCTCGTCGACCTCGCGCGCGACGCGGCCGCGACCGCCGACGTCGACGTCCAACTTCAGGCCGCCGGCACCCGCACCGGCACCGACGCGGACGCGTTCTACACGGTGCGGGGCGGAACCCCCGCGCTCAACGTCTCGATCCCGAACCGGTACATGCACACGCCGGTCGAGGTGATCGACGCGACCGACCTCGACGGGGTCGCGGACCTCCTCGCCGCGATCGGCGCGGCGGCGGGCGACGTCGAGCCCGGACCGGAGCCGTTCGCCGTCGACGTCTGAACGCGGCTCGCCACGATAAACCGGGGCACGGCGGCGTCGAAACGGAACTGTTTTACTATCGTCTTTCCTACCGTAGATTGCGACGAACGGACGTGCTCTGGTGGTGTAGTCCGGCCAATCATATCACCCTCTCACGGTGATGACCTGGGTTCGAATCCCAGCCGGAGCATTTCTTCGACGAAGCGAGTGACCCCGACGAGCGCGGCTCGAACCTATCGGTCGCGCGTCCCCTGAGCCTCCCTTCGGTCGCGGCCGTCGGCTTCCCCGCTGTCGACCGACACCGCCTCCTGCTCGAATCCCGCCGCGTCTCCGCGCCAGCGCCGCGACCAGACGAACGGGGAGCCGTCCAGCGCGCAGATGACGTACGAGTAGCCGGGCCGCCCGCTCGAACTCGATCACGCATCGCCCGACGGGCGGCCGCCGGACAGAGTCCGTCTCGGTCGGGCGACGGCGCCCCGGCGTCGCAGTTCCCCGTCGAAGGTAGCGGCAGGTGTTGGGAGGGCGAAACGGACTTCACCGGGTAGCGTGTGAGAGATTCTCATGAGCGACGCCGCACTCCCCGCGCCGACCGCCGACGAGGCGCTCCACACGACCGTCGACATTCCCTTCGAGGACGCGGTGCCGTTCGTCCAGCTCGAACACGAGCTCGCCGACTTCGAGACGGTGCGCGTCACGCGGCTCGACGAGATGATCCAGGGGATGCTCGGCCACGACGACGTGGAGCGGACGGCGCTGATCGTCGTCTGCCACCCCGAAATCGCGTACGACGCGCTGCGCATCGACCCCACCCTGGCGGGAATGCTTCCGTGTACCACCGTCGTGTACGAGCGCGCCGGCGACGACCGCGTCCACGTCCACCACGTGTCGGCGACGAAGGCGATCCGCGACCTCGGCTGCGCGTCGGCCGCCGGGGTCGACGAGAACGCCGTCGAGGACCTCGTGACGAAGACCGGCGAGCTGATGGCGATCGTCTGGGAGAACATCGAGACGCACGGGCAGGCGTGACCGCGCTCCGAGCCCGCCCCGCCGTCGCCGGCTCGGTCGACGGCGGCCGCCAAGCGAGGGTTTAATTCCGACAGCGCGCGAGGGCGTCGTGTGGACTCGAGCCGGATCCCCGACGAATTTCCCGCGCCGAGCTTCCGCGGCGCACAGGAGCGGGCCCTCGACGACATCCGCGACGCCTTCGCGGCGGGCAACCGGGTCGTGCTGGTGCGCGCGCCGACGGGCAGCGGCAAGTCGCTGCTCGCCCGGGCGATCATGGGCGCGGCCGAGACCGCGGGCGAGGCGGCGCCGAGCGAGGCGACCGGCGCCTACTACACGACCCCGCAGGTGTCGCAGATCGACGACGTCGCGGCCGACGACCTGCTCGACGACCTCGCGGTGATCCGCGGGAAGTCGAACTACGACTGCGTGCTCCCGGGCGAGCACGACACGCCCGTGAACCGCGCGCCCTGCGCGCGCCAGCAGGGGTTCGACTGCTCGATCCGGCACCGCTGTCCGTACTTCTCCGACCGCGCCATCGCCTCCGGGAACCGCTTCGCCGCCATGACGCTCGCGTACTTCATGCGCACCGCCGGCTCCGAGGTGTTCCGCAAGCGCGACGTGGTCGTGATCGACGAGGCGCACGGGCTCGCGGAGTGGGCCGAGATGTACGCCACCATCGAGATCTCGCCCGAGCGCGTCCCGGTGTGGGACGACGTCGGCGTCCCCGACGTCGCGGCCGACGCCGGCCCGGAGGAGGACGCGATAGACCGGACCGCGCGGTTCGTCGAGACCCTCCGCGACGTGTCGATCCGCGCGAAAGACGAGCTGGTCGGGCGACCGGAACTCGACCGCGAGGAGGTCGCCCGACGCGACCGCCTTCAGGAACTCATCGGCGAGCTCGGCTGGTTCCTCGAGGATTACCGCGATCCGGAGACGCCGACCACGTGGGTCGTCGACCAGCCGGGCGGCGAGGAGTCGACGATAGCGATCAAGCCGCTCGACCCCGCGCGGTACCTCAGGCACACGGTGTGGGACCGCGGCAACCGGTTCGCGCTGCTGTCGGCGACGATCCTCTCGAAGGAGGCGTTCTGCCGCGGCGTCGGGCTCGACCCCGCCGACGTCGCCCTCGTCGACGTCGAGCACACGTTCCCGCTCGCGAACCGCCCGCTGTACGACGTGACGCAGGGGTCGATGACGTACGAGCACCGCGACGAGACGACCCCGAAGATCGCCCGGCTGATCGTCCGACTGATGGCGGAACATCCCGACGAGAAGGGGCTCGTCCACGCGCACTCGTACGACATCGCCGAGCGGCTCACCGAGCGCCTCGGCGAGTTCGGCGTCGCCGCGCGCGTCAGGCGCCACGATCGGCAGAATCGCGACGCGGAGCTGGAGGCGTGGAAGTCGAGCTCGGACCCGGAGGTGTTCGTCTCCGTGAAGATGGAGGAGGCGCTGGACCTGAAGGACGCCCTGTGTCGATGGCAGGTGGTGTGTAAGGCGCCGTATCGGAACACGAACGACTCGCGGGTCGCCCGCCGGCTCGAAGACGGCCAGTGGGCGTGGTACCACCGCACCGCGCTGCGTACCGTCATCCAGGCGTGCGGCCGGGTCGTCCGGTCGCCCGACGACTACGGCGCGACGTACCTCGCCGACGACTCCCTGCTCGACCTGTTCGAGCGCGCCGAGGCCGACACGCCGTCGTGGTTCCGCGATCAGATCGACGCGATGACGCCCCCGTCGCTGCCGGCGTTCGACCCCGAGGCCGCGCTCGCCGGAATCGACGCGTCGCCCTCGAACGGCGCGGGAACGGGGCGGCGGCGAAGTCGACGGTCGGGCGGGTCAGAGCGCGGGAACGCGGATCGCTCGTCTCGCGGCAACGGCGACTCGGAGGCCGGCGGCGGCGACCCGACCGCTGACAGCGGCACGGCCGACGGCGAGTCGGTCCGGACCCGCTCCGAGCGGGACGCGGACCGACGGAAGGACCACCCCCTGTCGGACGTGTGGGGCGACGGCTGAGAGGGCGCGGCGGCTCGCGGGGAGCGACGAGCCGCACCGCGGAGGAACCCGTTACAGCAGCGAGACGCCGTACGCGACCATCGAGCTCAGCATGAGAAACGCGAAGAACAGGGCCATGACCTGTTGTCTGTCCATGTCCGGGTGTCGGCCGTAGAGCGGTATAATTCCTGCGGGCGAGGGGAGCGAGAGGCGGGCTGTATTAGTCTCTCCGTACCGATCGTCTGTCAATATATATCGTATAAGGTGTACTAGGCCCCTCAATGAAGTAGTAACCTTCATAATCCCTCACGCGACTACTGGGTGTATGGCCACGAACGGGCTGTCGAGTGCGCTGACGCTGTACGGTGCGCGAACCCTGACGCTGTCGCAGGCGGCCGCACAGGCAGGGCTGAGCGAGGCCGAATTCATCGAGCAGCTCGAACGCCGCGGCATCGAGGTAACCGATTCCGAGCGCGCCGCAGCCCTCGGCCGCGAACGGCCCGCCCGCGCCGACTGACCGACGACACGTCCCCGCTGGCGCGTCGACGCGCCCGACCGCTTTCGCGACGCTCTTCCCACGAACGATCAGTTTCGTCTCTCCTGCGGGCAACGCTCAAGACGAGTTCGACCCGGTCCGCGAGGGAGGCGCTAGTCCCGGCTTCGCGGTGACGTTGCGGCCGGCTCCGTCCCCGTTTCGGGCACGAGGTGAACGTCGCCGTCGTGTTCGAACGCGAGGACCGACTCGGCGTCGCCGTCGACGAACGCGGGGTTCGGCACGGTCTTCGCCTCGTAGGTGACCGGGTCGAGTACCTGGATCGCGTTCTCGTCCTCGACGGTCACGACCGTCGTCTCCGTCGCGTCCTCGCGGGTGCCGAGTCGGGTCGCGTCGGGCGCCTCCGCGTCAGCGAACGCGGAGGTGTACTCCTCGCCGGTCGCGAGCCGAACGCCCTGGAGGCGGCCGGAGACGCCGGTGACGAGGACCGGCCCGTCGCCGTCCTCGGGGTCGACGATCTCGCCTGCCGCGTACTTCGGGAGCCGGACCGCGAACGTGACGCGGTACACCTCGTTGCCGTCGCCGTCCTCGGTGACGAGCGTCGGGTACGACTCGAAGCTCCCGCCGAGCGACTCCGTGATCCGCGTCGCGACGTTCTGCGCGAGCCGGTTCGAGGAGAGCTTGATGTCCGGTCCGTCGTCCGTCTCGTTCACCTCGGTGACGAACGCCTCGCGGTCGCCGTCGGCCTCCTGGTCGGCCACGTACGCCTCGGCGATGTCGAGGGCCGCCGCGCGCTCCGCCGGCGTGAGGTCGCGCTCGTCCGCGCGGACCTGAACGATCCCGGCGTAGTACCCCCCGGCGATGCGCCCGCAGCGGTCGCAGGTCCCCCGCGAGATCTTCACGGGGACCGTCACCTCCGCCGAGCGGAGCGTGCCGCGCACCACGCCCGAGAAGCGGCAGTGCATCCGCACGTTGTTCTCGTCGACCTGCTCGGGCTCGACGCCCCACTCCACGTCCTCGGCGTCGACGTGGACGCCGAGCGCCTCCGCGACCTCGTCGACGGCGACGTCGGTGTAGTCGCGCGCGCCGACGTCGCGCCACGACTCGCCGCGCCTGACGGCGCCGCAGCCGGAACACACCAGCACCTCGATCCGGTCGGGCGCGTCGACCAAGTCGAAGTCCTCGAAGTAGCAGTCGTCACAGAGCAGCGCGTCTCGCCCGCGCGGCTCGCCCGGGAGGGGGTCGCGCCGCTCGGGGACCGGGTCGCCGCAGCGCGGACAGAACTCCCGCGACTCGCTCATTGGCTCCGGCTACGCCGAGGATCCGTTTAAGCGGCGCGGACCGTGTCGACCGGGTGCCGCCGACCGCGACACCGGTTCCGGTCGAGACGGGCGGGTCGCGACCGCCGAAATGGTTTTTCGCACGGACCGAGAACGGGCGTGTATGAGCGGCAACCCCGACGACGAACGACTCGAAGAACTGCGAGAGAAGAAGATGGAAGAGCTCCGCGAGCGCAAGCAGGGCGGCGGCGGCGACGCCGAGGCCCAGCAGGAGGCCCAAGAGCGCGCCGAGGCCCAGCAGGAAGCGGTGCTGAAACAGCACCTCACCGACGGCGCGCGCCAGCGGCTCAACGCGGTCGCGATGTCGAAACCCGAGTTCGGCGAGAAGGTGAAACAGCAGGTCGCCGCGCTGGCACAGAGCGGACGGGTCCAGGGACAGATCGACGAGGACCAGATGCGCGAGCTCCTCAAAGAACTCCAGCCCGAACAGCAGAGCTTCGATATCCAGCGACGGTAGATGGAGCTCGCGCTGCTGTACAGCGGCGGGAAAGACTCCTCGCTCGCCGCTCACCTCCTCGATCGGTTCTACGACGTCCGCTGCGTCACCGGGAGCTTCGGGCTCACCGACGACTGGGAGTACGCCGAGCGGGCGGCCGCCGAGCTCGAGTTCCCGTTCGAGCGCGTCGACCTCGACCGCGAGGTGGCGGAGAGCGCCGCCGAGACGATGGTCGCGGACGGGTACCCCCGGAACGGGATCCAGCGGGTCCACGAGCACGCGTTAGAGACCATCGCCGCGCTCGACGTCGACGCCATCGCGGACGGGACGCGCCGCGACGACCGCGTCCCGACGGTGTCGCGGGCGCAGGCGCAGAGCCTCGAGGACCGAAACGGGATCGACTACATCTCGCCGCTCTCGGGGTTCGGCCGCCACGCCGTCGACCAGCTCGTCGACGCCACCTTCGACGTCCAGCAGGGGCCGAGCGAGGAGGTCCCCAAGGCGGACTACGAGGACGAGCTCCGGACGCTCATCGCGGACGAGCACGGCGAGGAGACCGTGACCGACGTGTTCCCGGACCACGACCAGACGTACGTCCACGGGCGGAACGACTGACCCTCCCGCTGCGTCGGGCCTCTGTTCTCCGATCCCGTGTTAAAGACCCTCGCTACTGTGCGAGCGGCGTTTCCTCCCTTCGTCCGCAAGGATCGGCCGCGATGGTCGACGACCCACGAGACGCCGCGGACGCACGGGACGCGCTCGCCGAGGCCTTCGAGGAGCCGGCCGCCCGACCGGTAGCGACGCGGACGCGAGTCCCGCCCTCGGTCGACCGAGAGGCGGGCGCGGACGCTGCCGAACCGGCGGACGACCGGGAGGAAGCCCCGGAGAACGACCGACGAGAGTCCGTCGACGAGGACCCGATCCACCCGCGAACCCGGACGTCGTAACCGCCGCCGCCGAGTTCGCCGACCTCGCCCCCGGTCGGCCGGACGGCGCCCGAGCGCGCGGAAGGGATGCTTTCAAGCGGGCCCTCACCGAACCGACGTTCATGTACGACGGCCTCAAGGGATTCCGCGATTTCTATCCCGGCGAGCAGTCCGCCCGGCGCGAGGTGACCGACGCGATCGAGGACGCGGCGGCCCGACACGGCTTCCGCGAGATCGCCACCCCCGCCTTGGAGCGGACGGAGATGTACGTCGACAAGTCCGGCGAGGAGATCGTCGAGGAGCTGTACGCCTTCGAGGACAAGGGCGGCCGCGGCGTCTCGATGACGCCGGAGCTCACCCCCACCGTCGCCCGGATGGTCGTCGCGAAGGGCCAGGAGCTGTCGAAGCCGATCAAGTGGGTCTCCACCCGCCCGTTCTGGCGCTACGAGCAGGTCCAGCAGGGCCGCTTCCGCGAGTTCTACCAGACGAACGTCGACGTGTTCGGCTCGTCGGCGCCCGAGGCCGACGCCGAGGTGCTCGCGGTCGCCGCCGACGCCCTGACCGACCTCGGGCTCACCGGCGACGACTTCGAGTTCCGCGTCTCCCACCGCGACATCCTCGGCGGGCTCGTGCGCTCGCTCGCCGCCGACCCCGAAGCGGTCGACACGGCGGCGGCGATCCGCGCGGTCGACAAGCGAGCGAAGGCCGACGACGGCGAGTACGTCGGCCTGCTCTCAGACGCCGGCCTCGCCCGCGACACCGCGCGCGACTTCGACGACCTCATCTCGGGCGTCGAGACCGTCGACGACCTCGACGCGGTCGCCGAGGCCGGCGGCGAGGACGTGGAAGCGGCGGTCGAGAACCTCCGGAACGTGCTGGCCGCCGCGGACGACTTCGGCGCGGGCGAGTTCTGCGAGGTGTCGCTGACGACCGCCCGCGGGCTGGACTACTACACGGGCGTCGTCTTCGAGTGCTTCGACTCCACCGGCGAGGTCTCCCGCTCCGTCTTCGGCGGCGGCCGCTACGACGACCTCATCGAGAGCTTCGGCGGCCAGCCCACGCCCGCGGTCGGCGTTGCGCCGGGCCACGCCACCCTGAAGCTCCTCTGTCAGCGGGCCGGGGTCTGGCCCGACGAGGAGCTCGCGACCGACTACTACGTCCTCTCGGTGGGGGACACCCGGAGCGAGGCCGCCGCGCTCGCGAGCGACCTCCGCGCGCTCGGCGACGACGTGGTCGTCGAGCAGGACGTCTCCGACCGCTCGTTCGGCGCGCAGCTGGGCTACGCGGACTCGATCAACGCCGAGACGGTCGTGGTCGTCGGCGAGCGCGACCTGGAGAACGGCGAGTACACCGTGAAGGACATGGCGAGCGGCGACGAGACGACGGTCTCGGTCGAGGAGTTCCCCCCGGACGAGGGGCTGCCGACCTACGGGGACTACGCGTAGCGCCGCGGCGCGCGGCCTCGGTCCGGCGGGGCCGCCCGGTCCCTCAACGCTTTTCAATCGCGCGCCGGGACCGTGGGCACGATGATCCCGCTCGCGACGGCGATGGCTCCCGGCGAGATCGGTCTTCGCGTGGCGGCCGGCGTCGCTCTCATCCTGATCAACGCGTACTTCGTGGCGATCGAGTTCGGGCTGACGCGCCTGCGTCAGTACCCCGAATCGGAGATGGACTCACCCGGGCTCCGCCGCGCCTGGGAGATGACCGACGACCTGGAGTTCTACCTGACGACCTGTCAGGTGTGGATCTCCGGGACCTCCATCGCGCTCGGTATCGTCGCCGAGCCGGGGCTCGCGGCGCTTTTCGCGCCGATATTCGAGAACACGGCGCTCGCGTCCGCCGGCGCGGGCTCGCTGCTCGGCTTCTTCCTCATCAACATGGTCCACCTCACCCACGGCGAGCAGACCCCGACGTACCTCGGCGTCGAGCGCTCGAAGCAGGTCGCCCGGTACGGCTCCCGGCCGCTGTACTGGTTCGCGTGGCTCATCTCGCCGCTGATCAAGTTCGGCGACTGGGTCGCGAAGGCGACGCTCGGGCTGTTCGGCGTCGAGATGACCGGGTCGTGGACGGAGGCCGAAGAGGAGGTGTTGGAGACGCGCGCACAGCTGCGCAACCGTCTCGGCTCGATGATGGAGGAGATCGAGCTCCCCGAGGAGCGCCGCGAGGAGGTCCTCAACGCGCTCGACGTCGGCGAACTCGCCGTGCGGGAGGTGTTGACCCCCGCCGACGAGATCGTCTCGCTGTCGACGACCGCCTCCGCCGAGGAGAACCTCGACCGGATCCGCGACACCCCGCACAGCCGCTTTCCGCTCGTCGGCGACGACCTGAACGACTTCGAGGGGATCGTGTACGCCCCCTCCATCGTGAGCCGGTTCGACGAGCTCCGGGACGGCGACCTGTCGTTCGCGGACGTCGCCGCCCCGCCGATGACGGTCTCGGCGGACGTGAGCGTCAGCAACGCCTTCGACCAGTTCCAGGCGGAGTCACAGGAGCTCGCTCTGGTGATCGAGGACGGCGAGGTCGTCGGGCTGATCACCGCGACGGACGCGATGGAGGCGGTGATGGGACAGTTAGAGGACCCGCTGGACGCTGGTAATGTTATAAAATAAGACGCGGCGGCGCGTGCCGGTGAGCGCCCGAAGGGCGCGAGACCGCACGCGCGAGGGAGTCGCGAACGTAGTGAGCGACGAGGCTGG
The DNA here is from genome assembly GCF_005435015.1 of Halorubrum sp. SP9. Lineage (NCBI taxonomy): Archaea > Methanobacteriati > Methanobacteriota > Halobacteria > Halobacteriales > Haloferacaceae > Halorubrum > Halorubrum sp. SP9. The sequence goes on along the minus strand of NZ_SGXU01000002.1, from coordinate 67,267 downwards.
GGAGGCGTGAGGTGCTGTGCGGTACGCGGTGGGATTCAAATGGGCAGCCGGGAGGCGGGCGCAGGCGACGTAAGCACCGCAGTGAGTGAGCGAAGCGAACGAACGAGGAGCACAGCGAGCGTGCGCCCGCCTCTCGGCTGGGGCTTTGGCGGTGTTGACCCCGGGGTCGTCGATCACATAGCGCCGAGCGGCTGGGGCTTCGGCGGTGTTCTCAGCCGATCCGGGAGCAGCTATTTATAAACGAGAAGCCAACATCTCAGGTCCCCACTTCACGCCCCCCCTCACTTCTTGTACGCCTCGCGCAGGAACACCAGCGCGCCGCCGAGCATCGCGAGGTTACCGAAGAAGGCGAGCCGCTCGCCGCTCTTGTCGTCCTCGTCGGCGTTCCAGAAGTCGTGCATCGTCGCGGTCACGACCGTCAGGAACGCGACCGCGGCGCCCGTCGCAACCCGCGGGAGCCGCCAGAGCGCGATCCCGACTCCGGCGACCACCATCATGCCGGAGGCGAACGGCGCGGCCAGATCCGGCATCGGGACGCCCGCCGACTCGGCGTACTCGATCGTGTCGTCCATGTCGCGGAAGTCCTCGGAGGCCTGCGCGGCGAGGCCGACCCCGAGCAGCACCCGGCCGATCCGGGAGGGGGCGCCGCGCTCCTCGCTCGCCTCGGGCGCGTTAGTGTCGTCGCTCATGTGATAACCAACGGCCGCGCCCCACATAAATCGCCCCGCCGGGAGCGGGTCGGGCCGCGGTCGGCCGTCGCGTGCCGCGCCGCGAACGAGCGGCCCCGACCGCTACTCCCAGGTCCGCCGGGCGTGGAGCCGGCGGACGGCGGCGTCGAGCGCGAAGCCGATCGTGCCGATCACCAGCATGACAGCCGGGATCTCGGCGTACGCGAACCGGTCGCGCGCGTCGAGGATGAGGTAGCCGAGCCCCGTGTTGACGCCGAGCATCTCCGCCGGCACGAGGATGATCCACAGGATTCCGATCGACAGGCGGACCCCGGTCAGCATGTCCGGGATCACCGCCGGGACGACGACCCGACGCAGCAGCGCGCGGGTGTCGCCGCCGAGCGACTCGCCGACCGTGATCCAGTCGTCCTCGATCGTCGCCACCCCGTGCGCGGTGTTCAATACGACCGGCCAGACGCCGGCCATGAACATGATGAACACCGCCGAGCGGGTCCCGACGCCGAAGACGATGATCGCGATCGGGAACCACGCAAGCGGCGAGATCATCCGCATGAACTGGAACAGGACCGTCGTCGCCTTCTCCGCCGCGCCGAAGTACCCGACGACCAGGCCGATCGGGAGCCCGACCGTCAGGCTGAGCGCGAGCGCCACCGCGAACCGGTATACGCTGACGAACACGTGGTCGTAGAACGCCGGCGAGACGACGAGGTCGGCCAGCACGGCGAACGCCGCCGCGGGCGCGAAGTTGGTGATGATGCCGCTACCGAGCGCCGTCACCGCCCACCAGACGGCGAGCCCGCCGAGGAGCCCGACCGCCGGCAGCAGACGACCGCTCTCCCCGACCAGCTCAGAACCGTATCGTTTCCTGTCTCTCGTAGCCATCGTCCTCAGAGATGTCGAACGCCGGCGGGCCGCCGGCCTCTTCCAGCGCTGTGCGAACGGGGTCGTACGCGACGAGGTCGTCGGCGACCTCTGCGGGCGACAGGTCGTCGAGGAATGCGTCCTCGCCCTCGACGCGCGTCTCGCGCATGCGACGCACGAGCTCCTCCGTGTACGAGCGGTACGGGAACGGGTAGAAGCCGATCCGGTCCGACTCCCACTCCGTGTTCTGTATCGCGCCCGACTCCAGGTACGGCTCGTGCTCGTCGTAGTGGGTGAGCGCGCGGTCGATCGGCTCCGGCCCCTGCGGGAGCAGCCCGCTCCCCGCCGAGGAGAGCAGCTGCGCGGCCTCCGAGCGGTTCTCGCGGAGGTACCGCTGCGCGTCGACGAGCCCGCTCATCACGTCGGTCGTCCACTCGGGCTGCGCCTCGACCAGCTCCTCGCGCATCACGACGACGCAGCAGGCGTGTTCCCGCCACACGTCGCCGGTGAAGCGCAGGATCTTCCCGTCGGCCTCCAGCTCGCCGATCGCGTTGAACGGCTCGGCGACGATGTACCCCTCGATGGAGCCGTTGTTCAGGGCCGCCGGCATGTCCGGTGGCGGCGTCACGACGAGGTTCACCTCGTCGTCGGCCACCTCGTCGGCCGAGGAGCCGGTCCGGGGCGTGAGCCCGTGTTCGCGCAGCCCCATCTGGAGGATGACGTTGTGGATGGAGTACCAGAACGGGACGGCGACGGTGCCGCCGCCGAGGTCGTCCCAGCTCTCGACGTCGGGCTGGACGGTGAGCGCCGAGCCGTCCGTGTGGTCCCACGCGACGACCTTCGCGTTCGCGTCCAACTGGTTCCCGTACCGCATCCAGACGGTCATCGGCATCAGGAAGTGGGCGACGTTCACCTCGCCCGCCAGGAACGCCTCGGCGAGGTCCGACCAGCCGCGGAACAGGGTCGGCTCCGCGGCGTCGACGTCGTGGTCCGCGAAGTGGTCGTTCGCGTACCCGGCCAGGAGCGGCGCGGCGTCCGTGATCGGGAGGTAGCCGATCTCCGCGGTCGGCGGGCCGTCCCCGCCGCCTCCGCCGCCGAGACAGCCGGCCGTCGAGCCGACGCCCGCGGCCGCCAGCGACGCGAGCCCGGACTCCTTCATGAACTCGCGGCGCGAGAGCCCCTCGGTCCGGGCCTTCGCCGAGGGGTTCCGCCAGCCGCTCCCGCCGACGAGGCGGCGCGCGCTCGCGGCCACGTCGGGGTCGACGTCGTCGGGCTCAACACCGTCGCGGTCGGCGTCGCCGCGGTCCGCGTGACTATCGCGCGTCATTGGATCCCCACCGCTTCCAGGTGTTCGAAGACGGCCGCGCGCTCTTCGACGAACGCCTCGTCGCCGCGCGACCGCGTCTCGCTGTCGATCGACTCGACGCGCTCGATGCCCGCGGGGACCGGTCCCATGACCGCGACGCGGTCCCCGAGGTACACCGCCTCGTCGATGTCGTGCGTGACGAAGACGGTCGTGACGCCGAGCTCGTCGACGATCCGCAACAGTTCGTCCTGGAGCTCCATCTTCGTCAGCTGGTCGAGCGCCGAGAACGGCTCGTCGAGGAGGAGCACCTCGGGCTCGTTGGCGAGCGTCCGGGCGAGCGACGCGCGCTGCGCCATCCCGCCCGACAGGTCGGACGTGTCCGCGTCCTCGACCCCGTCGAGCCCGACCAGTTCGAGCAGCTCGTCGACGTGGTCGTCGTCCGGCTCCTCGCCGCGGAGCCGCGGACCGATCTCGACGTTCTCGCGCACCGAGAGCCACGGGTAGAGGAGCGGGTCCTGGAAGACGACGCCCCACCGGTAGTCGGGGCCCGTCACCGCCTCGCCGTCGATCTCGACGCGGCCGTCGGTCGGGTCCTCGAGCCCCGCGAGGAGGTGGAGCAGCGTCGTCTTCCCGCAGCCGGACGGCCCGAGGAGACAGCAGACCTCGCCGGGGGCGACCGACAGGTCGAGCCCGTCGAAGACGAGCGTGTCGTCGTACCGCTTCGTGAGGTCGTCGGCGACGACCGACGCCGCGTCGTCGGCGCGGCGGTCCGCGTCGCCGGCGTCGGCGCCGACCGCCGACGCGGCGTCGGACCGGGCGTCCGGCTCGTCGCCGCCGTCGTCGGTCGCCGCGCGGGACTCGAGCGACATCGGTCAGTCCGCCGTCGCCTCGGGCTCGTCCTCCTCGGACTCGGCCTCGTCGTCCGGGAGCACGCCCTCGTTTTCGACCTCCTCCGCGGTCCCGACGTCGGCGTCGTCCGGGACGAACCCCTTGTCGCGCATCCAGTCCGTGGTGGCGTCGATCCGCTCCTCGTCGGGGGCGCGCACGGGGAGGAACTCGCGGAGCTCGAACTCCTCGCGGAGCCGCTCGAAGTTCACGTCGTCGAAGGCGGGCTTGTCCGCCGCCTCGTCCTCCAGCAGCTCGACGTACCGGTCCGTGTACCCCTCGAGGTCGTCGTTGATGTCGGCGACGGCGCGGTTCAGCGCCGCGAGGAACCCCTCCAGCTTCTCCGGCTCGGGCTGCTCGCGCGTCGTGATGGCCGCGCGGCACGGGCCGTCGAACACCTCCTTCAGCTCCTCGTCGTACCGGCCGAGGGTGACGAACGGCTCGAGCACCGCGATGGAGTCGACCTCGCCGTCCTTGACCGCCTCGAAGCGCTCCTCCGCCTCGCCGACGTGCTCTAAGACGATGTCGTCCTCCTCGAACCCCTCGTTCTCCAGCATCTCGCGCATCGAGTAGAACGAGGTGGCGTACTTGTTGATCCCCATCGGTCGACCACGCAGGTCGTCGATGGTCTCGGCGTCGTCGTCGTCGCGGACGAAGACGACGCGGTCCCACTCGCTATACGAGCCCACGATGTCGCGGTCGGTCTCGGAGGCTTCCTGAACCGCGTTCCACTCGCAGACGCCGTGGGTGCCGCCGTCCTCGTCCATGTCGTCCCACCAGTCGGCGTCGAAGGCGTTCTCGCCCTCGAAGTCCTGCGTTCCCGGCGCGAAGTACGAGAGGTCGGCCTCGACCCCCTCGTCCTCGAAGTACCCCTTCTCTTCCGCGACGTCCTGCACGAGCTTCCACGTGAAGTATTCGTGCGAGATATTCAGGTCTGACATCGAATACACCATAGTTTTATTTTGGGGTATAAATCACGAAACCGACAAACATGTGAGGTGGAACCCTCTTCGCGCAAATATTACGGGCGCCGAATATGTTCGGTTTTCGATTCGACCGCCTCGGCGACAAAATCGGCCGTAGACGCCCCGATAGCGCTTTTTCGATTCCGGGAGAGGCCGTCTTCCCGCAATCACCGGCAATACTTGGGTATTTCTGCGTTGACACCCGAACCCCGCCGACTCAGGGCCGATTGATCCGCGCCAGCAACCGACTCGTCGCCGCCGCGTCGAAGGCCATCGGGCGGCGCCACCACGGGCCCTTCCCGGAGTCGCTCGACAGGTCGGTGACGATCGGGTTTGCTTCGCTCCCGGCGTCGGGCGAACTCAGCGGGACGACCCGGTCGAAGAGCCCCGACGCTTCGGGGTCACCGACCGCGACGACGCGGGCGTCGAACGGATCGCGCTTCAGGTGCGCGTTCGTCGGGGCGCGCTCGGCGGCGACCGCGCGGTCGACGACGCCCCCGCCGTCTCCTTCCTCGTCTCCGCCCGAGAGTACCCGCTCGACCCGCATCCCCGCGAAGAGGTACGCGCCCCAGTCGGGCGCGAGGTCGTCGTTGACCGCTATCCCGCGCTCGCGGAGCCACGCGCCGTCGCGGTCGTCGGCGCCCGCGTCGCCGGGACGCTCCTCGCCCGGGCCCGCCCACCCGTACGGTCGCGGCGTCAGCGTCGCGTAAAACAGGAGCCGGTCGCCGGGCCCGAGCGCCGCGATGCGGCCCGCCTTGACCCCGTACGGGTCGCCGTAAGTCGCGCGCTCGCGGCCGTGGACCCCCGGGAACTCCGGGTCGGCGTGGACGGGCGTCTCGCGCAGGCTCGCCGGGACGGCGAAGGGGAGATCGAGGTCGCCGTACGTCGGCATCGACTCGTCGACCGGGAACCGCTCGCGCGGCAGCGTCGCCGCCGACTCCGGGATCGGAACGTACGCGAAGGAGCCGTCCGGGTAGACGGGGCCGCGGAACCCCGGCTCGTTCGTGTTGGCGGCGACGTTGACCGCGAGGGCTCGGGGGTCCGACATCGGGGTTCCGGACGCGTCAGTCCGCGGTCGCCGCCGTCGCCTCGTGGTCTATCTCCGTGCCGAGGAGGTCGAGGAACTCCGCGATCCACTCGGGGTGGTCGGGCCACGCCTGCCCGGTGACGAGGTTGCCGTCGGTCGTCACGCCGTCGACCCACGAACAGCCGGCGGCCTCGACTTCGGGCCTGACGGCCGGGTACGCCGTCATCTCGTAGCCGTCGAGCACGCCCGCCGCCGCGAGGATCTGCGGGCCGTGACAGATCGACGCGACCGGCTTGTCGGCCTCGAAGAAGTGCCGAACCGCGTCGAGCACTTCCTCGTAGCCGCGGAGGTACTCGGGGGCGCGTCCGCCGGGGACGACGAGGGCGTCGTAGTCGGCCGGGTCGACGTCGTCGAAGCCGTGCGTGAGCTCGAAGTCGTGGCCGCGCGTCTCAAGGTACGTCTGGTCGCCGCGGAAGTCGTGGATCGCGGTCTTGACTGACTCCCCGCTCTCCCGCCCCGGGCAGACGGCGTGGACCTCGTGGCCGACCGCCTGGAGCGCCTGGAACGGGACCATTATCTCGTAGTCCTCCCCGAAGTCGCCGACGATCATCAGGATCCGCTGTCCTGTCATGTGTGTAACACCGGCTGTTGATACGCGCTACTACCCAATAACGGTACTGGCGACTGGTAACACACCGCCCAATCTCGCGGGCGACGTGCTTGCCGGACAGCGGAGGCGCGACGGCGCGGATCGGTGACTCGCACTCCGCCGAGGCACTCGATGCCGGTCACTTCGAACCGGGCTCTCCCGCTCCCCGCGTCGGCCGCGATGACGTCCCAGCCGTGCGCGTTGACGATGGTTCGGCCGACCGGGAGGCCGACCGGCCCGGCCCGCGGCGCGTCAGTCCGCCAGCTCGACCACCATCACTTCCACGTCCGAATCCGTCCCGTTGGTACGGTACTCCCAGGTCCCGCGGGGGTCGATGCCGTTTTCGAGGGCGGTGAGAATCACCTGACCGAGAGCCGCCTCAAACTCCTCTGGACTCGACATCTCGTCGTCTGAAGTGAAGTCAGTTGTCATGGTGGGCAGCACACGCGACTGCGATACGACGCCGCCGGATCGTGGGAGTTACCACCACACGGACGAGGGACCGCAGCCGCGTGTCTCAACGACATATGACACGGCTTCGCACGGCATAACAGTACCGGAACGCATGGTACACCAAGTTACTATCGGCGCCGTCAGAGCACCGCTACCGAGTCTTTAACGCGGTTGCGCCAGAACGGGAACGTATCTGATGAGCGTTATCGTCGAGATAACTGTCCCATCTACGGCGTTCGAGTTAGGACAGATCCTCCGGGTCGAACCGCCGACCGAGGTCACGCTCGAGACGATGGTGCCGCTCGGCGGGCGACCGACACCGTTCGTCCGGATCCGGAACGACGCCCGGGAATCGTTCGAGCGCACCGTCCGCGACCACCCCTCGGTCGACGAGATCCGACTCGTCAACACGCACGACGACGAGACGCTGTACGCGTTGGACTGGGAGCCCTCCGAGGCCTCGCTGCTGCGGCGGATCCTCGACCTGGACGCGGTGGTACTCGGCGCGACCGGCACCGCCGACGCCTGGGAGTTCGAACTCCGCTTCCCGACCCACGAGGCGCTCTCGGCGTTTCAGGACTACTACGTCGACGAGGACATCGAGGTGTCGGTCGCGCGAATCTACAACCCGACGAAACCCGACGCCGGTCCGTGGTACGGGCTGACGTCCCCGCAGCGCGAGACGCTCGCGGCCGCCGTTGACGCCGGGTACTACTCGCTGCCGCGCGAGATATCCACGCAGGAGCTCGCGGACTCGTTCGACATCTCCGACCAGGCCGTGACCGAACGCCTCCGGCGCGGCATCGCCACGCTGGTACGGAACACGCTGTTGGTCGACGAGGAGGAGAGTTGACCGCCGCGACACCCGTTTTCCGCCGGACGGACCCTCAGTTCGGCGGTCGGAGGTCCCGCTCGAACTCGTCGAACCGTTCGAGGTCCTCGGGAAGGTCGTACTCGATCTCGCGCTCGTCCTGGTTGTCGGGGAGCCGCCCGTCCTCCAGTTCCTCGGCGGTCTCCTCCCAACCGGGCTTCACGCGGACGCTGCGCGCGGGCGAGCCGACGACGACGTGGTGGGCCGGAACGTCTCCCTGGACCACCGAGCGCGCGCCGACGACGCTGTTCTCCCCGATTCGGCAGCCGGCTCGGACCATCGCGTCGTAGGTGACGCGCGCGTCGGCCTCGACGATCGTGTGGAAGTTCCGGACCTCCGTCTGGTCGACGATGTCGTGGTCGTGGCTGTAGAGGTGGACGCCGTCGGAGACCGACGCGCGGTCGCCGATCGTCAGCTTCCCGCGGTCGTCGAGGTGGACGTCGTCGTGGATCACGACGTTGTCGCCGACCTCGATGTTGTGGCCGTAGGTGACGGAGATACCCTTGAAGAAGCGGCAGTTCTCTCCGCACTCGGCGAACAGGTGGTCCCCGAGCATCTGCCGGAACCGGAGCGCGAACTCGACGTTGTCGGCCATCGGCGTGGCGTCGAACTGCCGCCAGAGCCACTGGAGGTGTTTCGAGCGCTGGAACCGGTCCTCGTCCTTCTCGGCGTAGTACTCCGACTCCAGCGTCGCGTTACACGGGTCGTACCCCTGGAGACGGACGCGCTCGGCGCGCGACACGGGCTCGCCGTCCTGCCACGCCTCCCACGCCTCGCGGTCGCCGTGGAGGTCGATCAGCACGTCGCGGACGACCTCGCAGGTGTCCTCGTCCGAGGAGAGCCGCTCGTCCACCTCGTCGATGAACCCTCGGACCCCGGCCTCGGCGCCGTCCGGCAGGGACACGTGTCGCTTTGTCATCGGCGCCCTTTCGTCGCCGTCCCTCAAAGGGATTCGGTTGTGCGAACGCGGCGCCCGATCCGGTCAGTGTAGTTCGGCGTCGACGAACAGGGCGACGAGCACGCCCACGAACGCGACCGTGAAGACCGGGGCGATCGCGGCCCTACCGAACGAGAGCAGCAGGGCGGTGACCGAGACGACGGCGATCGCCGCGAGCAGGGCGACGATCGCGTCGAGTCGACGGCGGAGGGCGTCGTCCATGCCTCCACGGTTGGCGACGAGGGAGTAATATCCGACGGTCCGGGCCGTGACGCCGTGCCGCATTCTGCCACGGTCGCGGGGGGGTCCGCCGCGGTCGCTAGGAATCCGCCGCGGTCGCCAGGAATCCGCCGCGGTCGCGGGGGGTCTACCGCGGTCGTCGGAACCCCGTCGATTCCGCTCTCCCGGGACCGACCGCGCCCGATAAGTGTCCCGACCGCCAACCGACCGGTATGGAACACCGCGAACTCGGTAACTCGGGCGTCGAGGTCTCGGAGGTCGGCTTCGGCGCGTGGGTCGTCGGCACCGACTGGTGGGGCGACCGCTCGGACGACCAGGCGGTCGAGATGGTCGAGGAGGCGCTCGACGCCGGCGTCACCTACGTCGACACCGGCGACGTGTACGGCCACGGCGACAGCGAGGAGATCATCGGGAAAGCGATCGACGGCCGCCGCGACGAGGTGACGCTGTCGACGAAGGTCGGCTACGACTTCTACGACAACCCCCAGGCCGGCCACGGCGAGCTCCCGAAGGAGCTGAACCGCGAGTACCTCACCGAGGCGTTCGAGGCCTCGCTCGACCGGCTCGACACCGACTACGTCGACGTGCTCCAGCTCCACAACGCCGACGTCGACGAGGTGACGCCCGAGGTGCGCGACCTCCTCAGCGAGTGGAAGGCCGACGGTCGCGTCGGCGCGCTCGGCTGGGCGCTCGGCCCCTCGATCGGCTGGCTCGCGGAGGGCGACGCCGCGATCGAGTACGAGGAGTTCGACGCGGTCCAGACCGTCTTCAACCTCTTCGAGCAGGAGCCCGGTCGCCACTTCGTCGAGACGATCCGCGAGTCCGGCTCGGACACATCCGTCATCGCCCGCGTCCCGCACTCGTCGGGCCTGCTCAACGAGCAGGTGACGCCCGACACCGTCCTCGGGGACGGCGACCACCGCTCGCACCGCCCGGAGGAGTGGTACGAGACGGGCTGGGAGAAGGTGGAGGCGATCCGCTTCCTCGAGGACCCGGACCACGCGGAGGGCACGCGCACGATGGCGCAGGCCGCGATCCGGTGGCTGCTCGCGCACGACGAGGTCGCCTCCGTCACGCCCACCTTCCGCGACGGCGACGACATCGCCGAGTGGAGCGCCGCGAGCGAGGTGCCCCCGATCTCCGACGCCGAGTACGAGCGCCTCGACGAACTGTACGCCCGGAACTTCGACGTCGACCGCGACGACGGGATGGACGTCCTCCGCACCTCCGTCGACGGCGAGGACATCGAGGCGGCCGGCCTCGACAAGCGCGCGGCCTCGTACTGAGCGGCGACGAGTCCCCTTTTCGCCGACCCGGACTGACCCGCTTCTTTCGCCTCGAAACCGCACGACAGCGACGGGCCGCGACCGCGCAGAACCACTTTCACCGCGCCCCGGCCCGGCCGCGCCGCTGGCGGGCACGGAAACGGTGGCTCGGTGGAAACCCGTCGTCACAAGGGGCTCGGTGGGGGTAACCGACTCGTCATCGCCACCACGCCGACCGTTGCGCAGTCGCGGATATAAATGGCTCGCGACCGGTCCGGAACCCGTTTGAACCTCGACGCCCTCGGGTCCGCCTATGCGGGAGGTGACGTTCCGGATCCACCACGCCGGGGAGCCGGAGTGCGAGGTGAGCGCTCGCCACCCGGAGGTGCGCTACCGGTCCGTCTCGTCGATGACCGGGAGCGGGCCCGAGCGCAAGCGGATCGCCGAACTCACCGGGCCGCCGGCCGAGATCGAGGCGTTCGTCGAGGAGTTCCGGGAGTTCGACCTGATCGTGTCCGCGGAGCCGCTGGCGCCGATCGAGGGGACCCACGCGTACGTCGCCCTGACGATCGACGTCTCGGCGGCCGACTGGGAGGGAATCAGCGAGCGCTTCTCGCGGATGGGGATCCACTACCGGACGGGGACGACCATCTCCGGGGGCGTCGAGCGCTGGACGGCGTACCTGGAGGACGCCGACGACCTCTCGGCGGTGATGCGCGAGCTGGAACGCGGCGGCAACGAGGTGGAGCTGGCCCGGAACGTGGAGCTCGCGTCGATCGAGCGCTCCCCGCAGCTCCCCGCGTCCGGCCTCCTCGACGGGCTCACCGACAGGCAGCGGGAGGTCCTCGCGACCGCGATCGCCGCGGGCTACTACGACCACGGCGGCGGCGTCGGCGTCGAGGAGGTGGCGGCCGAGCTCGGACTCGGCACGACGACGGTGTGGGAACACCTCTCACGCGCCGAGTCCGCGGTGATGAACGCGCTGTTCGACCGGTTCGCCGAGGGCGAGCCGGTCGGGGCCGTCCGCGAGACCGATCGGTCTGATTCGTCGTAGATACGGCTCAGACCAACGTTTTTGTAGCTTCGAGACGGAGCGCCGCGTATGGACGACGGAACCGTCTCCGTGCCGGACGAGCAGTACGAGCGCCTCGCGGCCCTCGCCGCCGCCCGCGGCGTGAGCCCGGAGACGCAGGTCGCCCGGCTCATCGACGACGCGTACGCCGGCCTCGACGCCGACGGCGACGCCCCCGAGTCGCTCCCGCTCGGCGTCTGCGACGGCTCCGACGAGGAGTGAGTCGAGCGGCGGGAGGGCCAGGCGTCCGTGAGCTGCCGTGCCGGGCTCGACGGATCGATCGGCCGCCCTGTTATGCTCTCAACGCATTAGCCGCTGACTGTCGGGGGAAACACTGTCCCCGCAGGCGCGCTGTCGCCCCGGGCCGTGGCGGGCCGAAGCGTTCCGCCGACCGTTCGGAAAGTCACCGCGGCTCCGGGGCCGGAACCCGCGCATGCGCTGCGTCCGCTACTGCCGAGTAATTTCAAACAGTTGTTAGGACGGTACTTTTATTAGTCGAAAACGTACCCGTGCTGGTATGGGACTGTTTAGCAGTGGACCGAGTTACACCGATCGTGAAGAAAAGATGCTGGACTTAGTGTTCAACAGTTCGAATGACGGGAAGAGGAGAGACGCGATCGACAAATTGGCCCGCACTGAGAACGCGGCGACGGCCTTAGACGAGATCGCGTACGACCACAGCGAACGGTGGGTGCGCCGAGAGGCTATTGACAAGTTGGAGTATGCTCGGGGGAAAGAAGAGCTAATGGAGCTCGCTTTCGACCTGGACGACGAAGATCTCCGGTTACGGTGCGTCGAGGCATTGGACTCGATTAACGCGGGTTCAGAACTAGCCGAAATCGCTCAGTACGACGACGGCTCCGTCGGCAGAAAGGCGTCCAAAGTGATGTAGTTCGGCGGGAACAGTTAACTCCCGGACACGACCGACAGCCCGTATCGGGAGGTTCGGACGGCCGGATGCAGAGCCTAACTGCCCTTCGAGATCTCAGTCGCCGAACACGCTCCGTACACTCAGTACGACTCTAACACGAACGTCGACCGAGGACTTCGCCACGGCCGTCGATCCGATCTCCGTCTCGGTCCCGGTCGCGCTCGCTCCGACTCTTCCGCCGCCGTCACCCGTCGTAGGGCCACCGCCCGCCCGTCTTCAGCTCCTCGACGTACCCCTCGTCGATGGCGTCGCGGATCGACTCTCGCGACCGGTGTTCGGCCTCGACTCCCCCCGTCGCGAACCGGGAGACGGCCGCCGTGACGAGCGTCGCCATCTCGCGGAGGTCACGGGAGTCGAGCTTGTCGAGGGTGTCGGCGTGGGTATGACCCCAGCCGCGGCCGGACTGGTCGCTCGTCGTCGAGGCCATCACGGCCGGGATCCCCTCCTGAACGAACGCCCACTGGTCGCCGTGCGGCGAGATCGTCTCGCCCGTTTCGAGCGGGGCGTCGAACGCGTCCGCGACCGCCTCGAACGTCGAGCGCATCTCCTCGAACCCGTTCGTCCCCACGCGGAGGTTCCGGGAGCTACAGGCGCCGTCGAGGTTGACCACGCAGGCGATCTCCTCCTCGGGCGTCGTCTCCGCGGTGTGATACGCCCCCCACAGCCCGATCTCCTCGGAGCCGAAGGTGACGAGGCGCACCCGCGTGTCGAGGTCGTCCTCCACCGTCGCGAGCAGGCGCCCGACCTCCGCGACGAGCGCCGACCCGGCACCGTTGTCGTTGGCGCCGTCGCTCACGTCGTGGGCGTCCACGTGGGCGGTGAGGTACACCGCCTCGTCGGTGTCCGGGCCGACCTCCGCGACCGCGTTCACCGAGGTCGTCGGCTCGTTCCGGCAGTCGACATCGAGCGAGACGGTCGGGCGGTCGCCGTCCGCGGCGCCGTCTCCCGACCCGTCGCCGCCGCCCTCGGCCGCCGCGGCCAGCCGCGAGAGCCGGTCGCCGACCTCCTTCGAGACGCCGACAGCGGGGATCGGGCCCGGTCGGTTGTGGTAGCCGATCTCGCCGGTCGGCGGGAGCGCCCCCTCGATGTGGTTCCGGAAGACGAACCCGACCGCGCCGCGCTCCGCGGCCGCGACGTACTTCTCCATCCGGTGGATCCACCGGTCGCGGCTCTCCGGCGTGCGCGAGGAGGCCATCGCGACCGCCCCCTCCAGCTCGTCTTCCGCGGCCGCGAACTCCTCGTCGGTGCCGTCGCCCACGTCGACGAGCGGGGCCGTCACCTCGCCGCTCGGTGTGCCGGGCAGCGCGATCACCTCGTGGGAGCTCTCGTGGTGCCGCTCGACGGATCCCGACACCGACAGCGACGACTCGCCGCGCCACCAGCCGGGAATCTCGAACTCGTCGAGGCCGGCGTTCCGCAGGCCGGCTTCCTCGAACGCCTCGACGACGCGCTCGGCGCCGCGGCGCTCGCCGGTCGATCCCGCCATGCGATTCCCGATGTCGGTCAGGTCGGTGAGGAGGTCCCACCCGAAGTCGCTCGTCCGCGCGTCGCCCACGACGCGGTCCGGTAGCTCGGTCATACGAAGTGGTAGGGCCGCGGGTGAAAAGGGGTTGCGGGAAGCGGAGCGGCGACCGTCTCACTTCGGCTCGTCGGCGTCTTCGGCCGCGGGGTCAGGCCGGATCCGCAGCGCTCACTTCGACCTCGACCTCGTCGGGGTCGACGCCGATCCGGGCGAACTGCGTCCGGACGTGGTCGCGGGCCGCCTCGACCGCCTGGTCGCGGGTGTCGAACCCGCGGGGCATCGGCTCCTCGAAGGCGACGCGGATCTCCTCGCCGTCGACGACGAGCGGGGAGCCGCCGCTCTCGACCTCGTAGAAGGAGTCGCACACCCACACGTACGGCGCGTCCTCGTCCGGCGCGCCCTTGTAGGCGGGCGGCTCCTCGCCGCGCTCGAACACCGTGCCGGTGAGGTCCGTCCCGCCGCCGCTGCCGCGAACGAGTATCATGCCACGGGTACGGGGTCGAGCGGGATAAGGGCGCCGTGACGCCTGAGCGGTGGGAGAGCGACACGCACGGTCGCCGCCCGAGGGCAAACGCTTTCGGCCCGGCGACCGGTGGATCCGCCATGACGCTGGAGGATTTCACCGAGTTCAACGGTGACGACGACGCCGACGGCCGCGCGGACGAGGTCGACTCCGCGGCCGACGGCGGAAGCGCCGCTGACGCCGCCGACGCGCCCGGAGCCACCGCGGGGGCGGACGCGTCGTCGGGCGGGTCCGACGCGCGCGACGACGCCGAGGACGACGCCTTCGCCGCTTACGAGGCGACGCCGGCCGGCAGCGACGCGGGGCTCGGCGTCGTGTCGGTGTCGCAGGGGCTCCGCGTGGCCGAGGACGAGGAGGAGACGTCGCTGAAGGCGTTCGTCACGACGGACAACCGCGAGTCGGTGCGGCTCGGCAAGTACCTCCTGATCCCGTACCCGGACGGCGAGCGCCTGTTCTGTCGGATCACGGGCCTGGAGTACGCGCAGGAGTTCCAGTCGGACGACGCGACCGAGATCCACGCTCGTCGGCAGATGCGCCGCGACGAGTTCGCCGAGCGCGACTACAAGTTCGTCGCCGACCTGGAGCCGATGTCCGTCGTCTACGGCGAGGGCGAGGAGATGAAACGCCGGATGACGGACCGAGTTCCGAAGCCGGGCGCCGTCGTCGAGGAGGCGGCCGACGACGCCGAGATCAAGACGGGGCTGAAGATCCCCGACGACGGCGTCTTCCTCGGCCACCTCTCGGTCGGCGGCGAGAAGGTGCGGACCGCCGCGGAGCCCCCCACGGTCGACTACCGCGTGAAGGACGACTACGCCGACGGCGACCCGCTCGCCTTCCGGCACACGCTCGTCGCCGGCGGCACCGGATCGGGGAAGACGCACGCCTCGAAGAACGTCCTCCGGCAGTACCTCGATTCCGACCGGACCTACCCGATGGGCGACGGCCGCGAGTCGCGGATGGCGGTCGTCCAGTTCGACCCGCAAGACGAGTACGCGCAGATGCACGACGACAACCCCGACCTCGACGACGCGTTCGCCCGGCGGCTGGAGCGCGAGGGGATCGCCCACGGCGGCCACGACGACACCGTCGCCCTCGTGCCCCGCGTCGCGAACGCGACGTACCCCGGCGAGGGCCACCGCGCCGAGCGCGTCGAGTTCACGATACCCTTCTCGCTGGCGCGGGAGATGCCGTGGCTCGTCGCGGGCTCCGGGCTCAACGACAACCAGTACCCCGCGCTGCTGACGCTGCTCAACCGCTTCTTCGACAGCTACGGCGACTCGGGGACGTACAGCCAGTTCCTCTCGTACCTCGACGACCCGGCGCTCAAAGAGGAGCTCCACGAGAGCGGCCGGGTCCACGAGGCGACCTTCGACGCCGTCAAGCGCCGGGTCCGCGGGGTCCCGGGCGGCGTGTTCGACCAGGACGCGAAGCCGATCACGGAGCTGGACCACACGCTCGTCCGTCCCGGCGGGCTCTCGGTCGTCCCCACCTACCACCTGCCGACCTCCCGGCAGAAGGAGATCGTCGTCCTCGCGGTCGCGGGGCTGCTCATCGACGACAAGCTCTCGAACGACCCGGACAGCGACCGGATCAAGGAGACGCCGCTCCTCGTCGGGATGGACGAGGCCCACAACTTCCTCGCCGACGCCGACAACGTCCAGGCGCAGAAGGTGGTCCAGAAGTTCACCGAGGCCGCGAAGCAGGGCCGCAAGGAACGGCTGGGCCTGTTCCTGATCACGCAGGACCCGCAGGACGTGGCCGAGTCGGTGTTCAAGCAGGTAAACACGAAGATCGTCTTGAACCTCGGCGACGAGGACGCGATCTCGAGCGTCAACATCCCGACGAACCTCGCCGGGAAGGTACCGTACATGGAGAAGGGGCAGATGGTCGTCTACTCGCCGGACAACTCCGAGCCGGTCGAGCTGATCGGGCTCTCGGAGTGCGTGACCCGGCACGATTGACGAGACGTATCCGCGCCCCTCTGCGCGACGCGGCGCGCCCCGGATTACCGCCGAGCCGGAGTCGCCGCCGCCCTTTTTATCTGGAGCGGGCGAACCGCCGCGTATGAGCAAGCGCATCCTCGTCGCGGTCGACGGGTCGGAGGAGGCGGCCGAAGCGCTGCGGTTCGCGGCCGGCGAGTGGCCCGACGCCGACCTCACGGCGCTCCACGTGATCAACCCCGCGGACTCGGCGACGGGCGCCGAGGGGGGGTTCCCGGGCGCCTCCGACCAGTGGTACAAGAGCGCCAAGCAGCGCGGCGAACGGATTCTCTCCGAGGCGGTCGACGCGGTCGATCAGGAGATCGACACGCGGCTGGAGGTCGGGCGCCCGACGAAGACGATCCTCGCCGTGGCGGGCGGCGAGAAGCCTGTCGGCGAGGACGGCGACGAGCCCGGCGAACCGTTCGACCACGTCGTCTTGGCGAGTCGGGGCCGAACCGGCCTCTCGCGGGTCCTCCTCGGCAGCGTCGCGGAGGGCGTTGTCCGCCGCGCCGAGGTGCCCGTCACGGTCGTTCGGTGAGGGAGGCGCCGATCACTCCTCGGCCCGCTCGGCTCGTTCGGCGGCGACCACCTCGCCGACCATCGACCACCCCTCCTCGTCGGGGTCGGAGCGGCCGAGCAGGACCCGCTCGTAGTCCTCCGAGCTGATCAGCCGGAAGTCGGCGTCGCGGTCGGCGTCGGTCCGGACGCCCTCGCCGCGGAACTCCCGCTGAAAGAACTCCGTCGACGAGAACTCGAAGACGCCGGTCTCGCCGGAGTCGAGCTCGAGCCGTACCGGGCGGGGCTGGGCGTTGTGTATCCGTTTGGCGACGGGGTTGAGGTCGGGCATACCGGCGTGTCGCGCGGACGCCACTATAACGCGTCGCCTCGCCGCCGGACACGTCGACGTAACGCGTCGCCTCGCCGCCGGACACGTCGACGTAACGCGTCGCCTCGCCACCGGACACGTCGACGTAGTACTACTTTAATACCTCACGGCGCGTGTAGACCGTGAGAATCACCATGTTAGACGCATCGCTCACGTATCTCCGCGACGGCGACGACGCCGTCATCACCGCCGTCATCGGCGGGCTCCTGCTGCTCGCGAGCCCGCTCGTCATCCCCTCGGTTCTGGTCCTCGGCTACCTCACGCGCGTCGTGCGGCGCACCGCCGACGGCGACGACGCCCCGCCGGCCTTCGAGGAGTGGGGAGAGCTGTTCGTCGACGGCCTGAAGGCGTTCGCCGTCGTCTTCGTCTACTCGCTGCTCCCGCTCGCGGTCGTCGCGACCGCCGCGGTCGTGAGCCTCGGCGCGTTCGTCGTGGTACCGGGGAGCAGCGACGGCGGCGCGGGGGCGTTCCTCGGCGCCTTCGCCGTCGGAATCTTGGTCCTCGTCGCCGGGACCGTCGCCCTCGCGCTGTCGCTCGTCGGGCTCTACGTGACGCCGGCGGCGCTCGCCGCGGTGGCGGAGTCGGGACGGGTCGGTGACGGGTTCGCCGTCGGGGCGCTCTGGGGCGTCGTCACGAAGCGGGCGTACGCGACCGGGTGGCTCACGGCGACGGTCGTCGTCCTCGCCGGCGCGCTCGCGATCGGCGTCCTCTCCGTGGTTCCGATCCTCGGGACGATCGCCGGCGTGTTCGTCCAGTTCTACGCGCTCGTCGCCGCGGCCGCGATCGTCGGCTGGACGTGGACCGACGTGCGGCCGGTCGCGACGGAACCGTCCGAGCCGGAGTCCGCGGAACGGCCCGCGGTGTAACGGGTCGGCGTCAAAATCAGCGCAGAGAAACGAAAACGGGCCGGACGGGAGCGTTACTCGTCGAGGACGTCGTCGTACTCGCCGGCGTCGACGCGGTCGTCGAACGTCCGGGCGTCCTCGCCCTCGATGGTGACGCCGAGGGAGGCGCAGGTGCCGCCGACCTCCTTGGCGGCGGCCTTCGTGTCGTAGGCGAGCAGGTCGCTCGACTTCTGCTCGGCGACCGTCTTCACCTGTTCGATGGACATGTCCGCGACGAAGTTCTCCTGGGGCTCGCCGGAGCCGGTCTCGAAGCCGGCCTCGTCCTTGATAAGCTCCGCGGTGGGCGGCACGCCGACCTCGATGGTGAACGAGCCGTCGTCGTCGTAGTCGACGGTGACGGGCACTTCCATGCCGTCGAACGCGGCGGTCTCGTCGTTGATCTGCGCGACGACGTCTTGAACGTCCACCGGCGTCGGTCCGAGCTCGGGACCGAGCGGCGGGCCGGGGGTGGCCTGCCCGCCGGGGACGAGCGCTTCGATAGTTCCAGCCATGTCCGTACGAACCCGACGCCGACTTTTAACGGTTGTTCTTTCGGGTAGGGGGAGTCAGCGGTTCGCACACCTTACATCTCGCGTAACTGGCGGTGAACGACCGTTTCGACGAGCTACGTAGATCCAGTGCGGATTTATAAAGGATCTCGATATTCCTAGTGGAGCAATAGCGAACCCCTAGCCGCTCATTTATAAATGTCTGATGCCGGATCGGCGGAGAACGCCCCCAAAGCCCCAGTCCCTCGTTTATAAATAGTTGATCGCGGTTCGGCGGCGAACAC